>NZ_JBVBUV010000031.1:0-42206 GCF_057445395.1 Litorivivens sp. | reverse complement strand
TGCCTTTCAAGTTAGATACGTTCGCTTTCATGGGTATTTCCTCGTGTGTTGAGTTTGGGTTTTCAAAATTTTTCAGTTTAAGGTTTGGGATTCGTTGCCCCCTCTTCAGTGGCGCGGTCACCCGGTTAAAGAGCTGTGCCTGTTGGCCTTGTGTTGCTCTATGACAGGGTTATTGCAGAGCGCGTACCAACCTTGCCAACTTTTAGAATTATTTTTATAAGTTGTTATAAATCATTTGGTTATGGATGATCACAGCGTGCCTACAGCCGACTGAGGGCCCCTGGCGTACTGGCACGACAAGGCCAGAATTCGCATTTTGCAAATACTCCTCCAAAATCAATTCGCATTTTGCGAATCGATCCATAAAAAGCTGGCACAAAAAGGCTGATCGCTACTTCGAGGGAACACCGAGGGCGTTAACATTCGCTATGTAGCGCTCGCCCGCGAGCAACCTCTACCCGCTGGGAAAGGGTGTAGAGCCCCTAAATTAAAGCCTGCCTACACATGGATTTACGAAGAGCCATAAAAGAAGAACCATAAAAAAAGGGGGCTTCCTGAGAAGCCCCCTTTCACTGGGAAGGAAAAGTTCGGTTTACCTCAGGTCAAACCGATCCAGGGTCATTACTTTGACCCAGGCATCGACAAAGTCCTGCACAAAGCGCTTGCCTGAACCATTCATCGCGTAGACCTCAGCCACCGCCCGAAGCTCCGAGTTGGAACCAAAGATCAAATCCACTGGCGTCGCTGTCCATTGCAGCTCACCGGTTTTGCGGTTGCGTCCTTCATAGATACCCTTTTGCTGCTTCGCCTTGCTCCACTGGGTATCCAGCGATAGCAAATTGACAAAGAAGTCGTTGCTCAGGGTGCCCGGACGTTTGGTGAAGACACCGTGTTGGGCGCCGCCACTGTTGGCATTCAGCGCGCGCAGCCCCCCCACCAGGACAGTCATTTCCGGCACAGTCAGCTCCAGCAGGCTGGCGCGATCCACCAAAGCCTCGGTAGGCGTGTAGCGGCTTTCTCGGGTGTAGTAGTTACGAAAGCCGTCAGCCTTGGGCTCCAGCACCGCAAAGGAGGCCACATCCGTCTGCGCCTGCGTCGCATCCGCACGACCCGGTGTGAATGGCACCACAATGTCGTGACCGGCGTCTTTCGCCGCCTTTTCTATCGCAGCGGCGCCACCCAGAACTATCATGTCAGCCAGCGACACTTTTGTATTAAACCACTGGGATTCATTGAAGTCCTTGCGGATGGACTGCAGCGTAGACAGTACCTTCGCCACTTCAGCCGGGTTGTTAACAGCCCAGTTTTTCTGCGGCTCCAGCGCCAACCGCGCACCGTTGGCACCACCACGCATATCGGTTCCTCGATAAGTTGCCGCCGACGCCCAAGCGGTGCGCACCAGTTCGGGCACGGTCAACCCGGAATCCAGAATCTTGGACTTGAGCTTTTTGATATCGCCGGAGCCAATCAGCTTGTGGTCCGCGCTCGGTATCGGATCCTGCCAGAGCAAATCTTCGGCCGGCAGATCACCCGCAATATAGCGGGCCTTGGGGCCCATATCGCGATGGGTCAATTTGAACCAAGCGCGAGCAAAGGCTTTTTCAAACTCCTCCGGATTCTCCCGGAAGCGTTTCGACACTTCGCGGTAGGCGGGATCCATTTTCAGCGACAAATCCGTGGTGAACATAATGGGCGCATGGCGTTTGCCTTCCACATGGGCATCCGGCACCAGATTGGCCGCCTGACCATTCTTCGGCACCCATTGGATGGCGCCCGCCGGGCTGCGAGTCTGCTCCCATTCAAAGTTGAACAGGTTATCCAGGTACTGCGTGGTCCACTGTGTGGGGCTCACCGTCCAGGCGCCCTCCAGGCCACTGGTAATGGTATCTTCCGCATTGCCTTTGCCACACGTGTTCTTCCAGCCAATCCCCTGTTGTTCAATAGGTGCGGCGGCCGGGTCCGCGCCGACACACTCCTCGGGTTTGTGGGCACCATGCGCTTTACCAAAGGTGTGCCCGCCGGCGATCAAGGCGACGGTTTCTTCGTCATTCATCGCCATACGACCAAAGGTTTCTCGAATATCTTTGGCTGCGGCTAGAGGATCTGGTTTGCCATTGGGGCCCTCGGGGTTCACATAGATCAAACCCATCTGCACAGCCGCCAGTGGCTTTTCCAGTTTGCGGTCGCCGTGGTAGCGCTTGTCACCCGCCAGCCACTTCTTCTCGGCACCCCAGTACACGTGATCCGGCTCCCAGTCGTCTTCGCGACCGCCCGCAAAGCCGTAGGTTTTAAAGCCCATGGATTCCAAGGCAACGTTGCCGGTCAGCACCATTAGATCGGCCCAAGAAATCTGGTTGCCATATTTCTGCTTGATCGGCCACAGTAGACGGCGGGCGCGATCGAGATTGACGTTGTCGGGCCAACTGTTCAGCGGCTCAAAGCGTTGCTGGCCACCACCGGCACCGCCGCGCCCGTCAAATACACGGTAGGTGCCGGCACTGTGCCAGGCCATGCGGATAAAGAAGGGACCATAGTGGCCGTAGTCCGCGGGCCACCAATCCTGAGAATCGGTCATTAGCGCCTCAAGGTCTTTCTTAAGGGCAGCCAGATCCAGTTTCTTGAATTCTTCTGCGTAATTGAAATCCTCACCCAGCGGATTGGATTGCGCATCGTGCTGTCGCAGGGGCTGCAAATCGAGCTTATCCGGCCACCAGAACTCGTTGGTGGGGCCGCCCTTGCCAGCGGCCGCCGGCATAGACAGCGACAAAGCGATGGCCAGCGCTGTCAATGAGGGTATCGCGGGCTTGATCATGGTTGTTCTCCTTATGGTGACAAGATCCACTTCTACGGGCATTCCGAAGCAATGGATGGGGTGGGCCGTGACACGCACGGGGGTGCGACGGCAGGCCGTATACGTCTTATTAGTTATAGACCCAATTCACCCATAGGGAAAATAGTATTTATTGAACGATATGATAGCTTTTTTCGATCGTAAATCATGCGACCGAAAACGAGCCCAAACAGCCCCGCGATGCACTCAAACACAAGCTAGAGTTGGTCGCGTTTTACGATTTTAAGACGCGGCGGCTGAGCCCCTTCGGCCAGCTGATAGCGAATCGATAGCAATCCATGGTTGTAACCGTTGGTATCGAGCCAGTTTGCGTTCGCCAATGCTTCGCGAGAGACAATCACCCGATAGCGACCATCTTCGTCGAGTTCAATATCTCTATTATTAAGGCTGGTGTGCGGAGCCGCCTGGTAATCCAGCGACTGCATCCAGCGGTTCTGTATAGAGATTGACCAGTAGTCCACCTCCGGCGCCACGCCCTCAACCACCATCGCTTCATCGTCGTTAAGGCTAAACCACGTGCCAAAATAGGTATTGTCGTGGGTGGGATAAAATACGCCGCCAAAGGACTGGTTATAAGAGGTTGGCGGCTCAAAGCTGTTGGGCGAAGCCTGCAGCATGGCCATCAGTGCGATATTGCCATTGAGGGTTTCATTAAAAAAAGTCGTGGCTGCATGCAGACGCTTGGCCAGCGGCAAGGGCTCTCTGCCCACTGCACTCAGGTTGCGAATGGCCAAACGGGCAAGCCGAGCCCTATCTCGTCGATGGTAGTACTGCCGCACCATCAGCATATGAATATCATCGTCCAGCTGCAGCCAATCGCCGCGGTAATCTGTGGGGCGCTCGGTGCTCAACAACACTCGAAAATTGCCCTTGGCATCAACTGTCAGGGATTGGGTGGACAGATTGCCCGCCGGCCGATTCCAGCCATTGGCGGCGGTGCCGTAGAGCATAAACCCCAGGTAGGCAGCATCACCTCGATTGCCCGTCACTTCATACTGATAACGGGCATCAATTTCAGCGGTGTGGTAAACCGCATCAGGGCTGTCGCCCAGAAACTTGCGGTAGTCCGCCATCCAGTCGGTAAAGCCAGGATAGGCCGGATCGCCCTTGGCCACTTTCATTTCCAACGCCGCCGACGATAATTGCGCGAGATACGCCAACCCCGCCTCGCGTTCGCGGGTATCCGGCGCTATCGCCATAACCCGAGCCGCAGCGGCCTCCAGACTGACCATATGCTGCTGCCATGCCTGTGCAGCGGGCTCGCTCTGCGCCCATGCCGCTGGCGGCGCTTCCACTGTCACGCTACCGTGAGTGAGACCATAAAAATAGCTTGCTGCCAGCAGCAACAAAACAACCAACCCACCGAAAAGTCGCGCCATGTCATTCTCACCTTCCGTGTTAGATTAACTGACTATAGCGGTGCGAACACGGACGGCGGATTACCGTTGATTCAGACACCGTGGGCCGCTACCTTCCCTACCTTAGCTCCACTACGTTAGCGTCCTGCAATAGCTTCCGTGCAGCAGGTTTACTTAATAACGATAACAGGCAAGGCAAACTGGATGACAATACTGAATACACCGCTAACCCTGCCCTGCGGTGCCATACTGCCCAACCGCTTACTTAAATCCGCGATGACCGAAGGGCTCGCCGATGCACACGACCGGGCCACCGAACAACACAACACCCTCTATCGCTGCTGGAGTAGAGGCGGCACAGGCACCTTGGTCACGGGCAACGTTATGGTAGACCGACGCTTTCTGGAGCGTCCGGGCAACGTGGTGATTGATAACAACGGCGGGCTGGACGCACTGCGCAACTGGGCAAAAGCTGGCACCGAGGCCGGCAATCATTTGTGGATGCAGATAAACCACCCCGGCCGACAATGCCAGAAACTGGTGGCCGCTCGGCCACTGGCCCCATCCGAGGTAAAACTTAAACTCGCCGGGTTGTTTGGCCAGCCGCGCGCCATGACAGCGGACGATATCGACAACACGCTCAGCCGCTATGCCCACGTCGCGGGCGTCGCAAAGCAGACCGGATTTACCGGGGTTCAAATTCACGCTGCCCACGGCTACCTCATCAGTCAATTCCTCTCGCCCATTGCCAACCGGCGCAGTGATGCCTGGGGCGGTAACCTGGAAAATCGCGCCCGTTTTTTACTGGAGGCGGTACGGCGCACCCGCGACGTCGTGGGCACGGATTTCCCGATCTCGGTAAAACTGAATAGCGCGGATTTTTCCCAAGGCGGCTTTTCGCTGGATGAAAGCACACAGGTCGCCCGCTGGCTCGAACAGGCTGGCATCGACTTGTTGGAAATTTCTGGCGGCACCTATGAGCAACTGGCATTGATGGGCGATACACCCGCCGCATCGGCGTCCCAAGCTAGAGAAGCCTACTTTCTCAGTTATGCCAAGGAGATTCGCAGTGCCACCTCGCTGCCATTGGCGGTAACCGGTGGCTTTCGCAGCAGCAATACGATGCACGCGGCACTGGCAGACAACGCGCTTGATGTAATTGGACTGGGGCGCCCGCTGTGCACACAACCCAATGTGCACGAACTGCTCAACGGCGAAGACGTTACTTTCACACCTTGGGAAAAACGCTTGCGCTTGGGGCCGGGCTGGCTCGGTCCCACCAGTTCAAACCGACAAATCCGGGCGCTGAACTTCGGCGCCGCAACCCAGTGGTATTACCGCCATATTGTGGATCTGGCCAACCATCGCCAGCCGGATACCAGCGATAAAAACCTGCTGCGAATATTTGCGCGGCACCGCCGCGCGGAAATGGCATTCGTAAAAAACCGCGCCTTTAACGTTTGAACGCGGGGGTACGGCGACCCCCTTAGCCGCCGATATCCCAGCGCACACTTAACAGGTAAGTGGTGTGATTCGGATACGGCGTCATAGTGTAGTTCCCGGGCAATAACGGCTGATCTAGAATCAGCAGCGCGTCTTTTTCCTGCGTCAGGTTTTTGGCGTGCAGCGACACTGACCAACCCTGGGTTTCCGATCTAAGGCCTAAACCGGCATCAACCCGGGTGACCCCGGGCTGCCAGGTATTGGGGTCAATATCCGAATCGAGATAGCGGCCGTTGTCATAACTGATATTCAGGCGGACGCTGGCACGCAATTCGTCAATACCGAACAACCCGAACTCATAACGCGGCGACAATGTCGCATTCCATTGGGAGGCATAAGGCAGGGGCTTACCCGCCAGATCCTGCCCATCATCCTGACCCGACGTGAACACGGGCGGCCCATCGGGAAAGTTCTCATACGTCGCGTCCAGATAGCCGACACTGCCCGACAGGCTCAGCCCCTGCAACGGTGGCAACCAGAAGAAATCCAGCTCGGCGCCACGACTCACGGATTCCGGAGCGTTGTCTGTTACCAGTGTCACTCCATTAAAAGTACGAATCTGCAGGTCTTCCACCTCGGAATCAAAAATCGCCGCATTCAGTACCAGCGAACCCTGCAACAGGCGCGACTTGAAGCCCACCTCGTAGGTGACTGCCGATTCCGCCGCATATTCCAAGTTGTTCGGGTTGAGCGGCGCAAAGTCAAAGCCACCAGCCTTAAAGCCTTTCACTGCATTGGCATATAGATTGATGTCTGGAACCACTTCATAGTTGATAGCCACTTTCGGCGACACGTTGGTTTCCTTGCGCTCCAGATCGGCGTTGCTGAAAGATTCCTGCTGCAGCGACCCGGCCGACAGGCTATTGCCTTCTGCCACCGCAGAAAATGAAGCGCCAGTGGATTCATCTTCACCATAGCGCAACCCCAGCGTTAGATTCAGCCTTTCGGTCAGCCCCCAGTTAAGCTGGGAAAACAGTGCATAGGAGGTGGTTTGTGCCGAGGTACCGGCGATAAACCGCTCGCGCTCGCCGGCGATTATCAGCCCCGTGGTATCAACCGGCAGACCAAACAGAACCGGATCAAAGGGCGCCTGCTGATTCTGCACAATGGCGCCCGCCCGGCCAAAGGCCACCAGGCCGTTCAGGTCCACATCGATATCCTGAAACACATTCACCTTGGAGCGCTGACCAAACAGTCCAATCACAAAATCCACGCCATCACCCAGCCCGAACATGGAAGGGGCACTGGCATCAAAGCGAAATTCGATCGACCGCTGGGAGTAGGGGTTGCCGCGCGGCGGGCCATTGAACACCACCAGATTGACCGGCGAGTAATCCACATCCAGCGCATAGGGTGTTTTCACCTGCGACCAGGCCAGTATCGTGGTGAGCTGGGTGGCATCGAGCCCAAAGAAGGCCGGTGTTTGCCAGATGGTCTGGATCGAAGCGGCATCTGTTTCACGGTCCGACAAGGTCAGGCCGTCGGTGGATGTATTCTGATCGTAGGGGTCAGCTTCAGTCTCGGGATCATATTCACGAAACACCCGCAGACTGCGTTCACTGGCAATATACAGGGATTGGGTATAACCCTTGGTGCGTGATCGGGCTCGCAACAGGTTGAGCTTGGTGGCCAAGGTGTCGGAGATATCCCAGTGCAGCTTGGCTCTCAGCCCCTCATCGCGCTGGGTTTGTTGCTCATTGCGGGTGCTGTTGTATTCCAGCGTATCGCCATTACTGTAGCGGTAGGCGAGACGGCCCAGCACGGTGTCGCCCAGCAATGGCCCGGAAATAGCCAGCTCAACGGCATCGTTAGTAATATCTTCCTTACGCGAGTAACTGACGTAGGCTTCGGGCTCAACCGTAGGCGCCGCCGTGTGAAAGTTGAATACCCCACCCAATGTGTTCTTCCCAAACAGCGTGCCCTGAGACCCGCGCAGTACCTCCAGTCGTTCGAGATCAAACACCGCATCCTGAGTAAACGTAGAACGACCGAACGGCACGTCATCAATAACCAGGCCAATGGAAGGCTCAAAGCCGATCCCCAGCGGTGGCGTACCAAAACCGCGAATGGTTACCGTGGTATAAAGCGCCAGCGATGCATCGAAATTCACATTAGGGATATAGCGGGTAATTTCGCCTACATCACTAATTCCCGATTCGCGCACAAAGTCGCCACCAATCACCGAGATCGATAGCGGTACATCCTGGGCACTTTCCACCCGCTTGTTGGCGGTAACCAGCACCTCTTCAATAACGCGGGGTTCCGCCTCGCTGGCGGCAGAAAATGGCAAGACAGCCGCTAAAACGGCGCACAGGAGAGCAGGTGATTGTTTATTGATCAACACTAAAGCCTCGTCTGATTGTATTTATGGTGAGGTCTAAGCTATTGAATATAGCACTGGTAAAGAAACGGTTCGAATCTCATGACGGGCAATCTGCCGCCAGCAGATAATTGTTGGCATCCGCAGCCTTACCGCCAGCGGCCTGATCCGGCCAGCGTGAGTATATTTTTTGTCGTCATATTGCCACTTCACCGGATGAATACTTCAGCGCATTGCGCGCTGCTATTTTCCCTAATCAGCGTAACCGCAGACTCTGCCGGATTTCTTGCTATTTGAGTAAGGCGCCCCCTGCAATTTTGCACAACTAGCGACCGCACTTCTGCGCAGTCTTTGACGCACACAGCTGCCACAGGTGCTAGGCTAGAGGATTGTTTGCTTTGAGGATTTAGGGAATGACCAACGACACACCAAAAACCGGCCTGCAACTGCGCTCACTGGTAACCGACGACGGATACCTGAAACTGCTGCTCAAAGAAGCACCCATACCCGAGCCGGGCGAGGACGAGGTGGTCGTGCGCATCGAAGCCACTCCGATTAATCCGTCCGATCAGGCCACCCTGATTTCGCCAGCTGATGTGAGCACCGGGGAAACCACCGGCAGCGGCGCAGCCACTGAGTATCGTGCCAAACTGCGTCCCGGCCTTGAAAGCCGAGTAAAACCGCGTATTGGCAAACCGCTGGCCGCCGGTAACGAAGGCGCCGGCACCGTAGTCAAAGCCGGCTCTGGCAAGGCCGCCCAAGCCCTGCTGGGTAAAACCGTAGCCGTCATGGATGGCGCGCTCTACTGCCAGTATCGCAAGGTCAACGTCATGCAGTGTCTGCCGCTGAACGAAGGCACCAGCGCACGCGAAGGCGCGTCCAGTTTCGTGAACCCCCTAACAGCACTCGGCATGGTGGAAACCATGCGCCGAGAAGGTTTCAAGGCGATCATCCACACGGCGGCCGCTTCCAACCTGGGGCAGATGCTAAACCGTCTCTGCCTGAAAGACGGCGTCGAGCTGATCAATATTGTGCGCAAACCCGAGCAGGCTGAGCTACTCAAAAGCCAGGGCGCCAAATATGTGTGCAACTCCAGCGACGCAGATTTTTCGCAGCAGCTCACTGCCGCCATTGAAGCCACTGGCGCCTACGTGGCGTTTGACGCGACCGGCGGTGGCGAGCTCGGCAGCCGCATTCTCACCTGCATGGAAAAAGCGGCTCTGAAAGACACGGAGCTGCCCGGCCCCTATGGTTCGAACACCTTTAAACAGCTCTATATCTACGGCAGCCTTGACCTGTCGCCTACGGTAATCAGCCGGAACTTCGGTTTCAGCTGGGGCATCAATGCATGGCTGCTGACACCTTTCCTACAAAAAGTAGGGCCAGAGCGCACGCTCGAATTACAAAAGCGGGTAGCCGACGAGCTGACCACCACCTTTGCCAGCCACTATAGCGACGAGATTTCGCTGACCGACGCTCTCAAAGCAGACATCGTCGCCGGTTACAGTCAGCAGGCAACGGGCAAAAAATACCTGATCAACCCGTCGCTGTAGCTCCAAAATCGCCGCTATGTCGTACAGTCCCTTAAGCCAATGCAAACTTGAGGTGTCTGTGCGACATTTTTTCTTCCTTGCCGTCTGTTTAGCCCTCCTGGGCTGCTCGGCTGGCACGCCCAAACCGCCCCTTCCAACCCCACCGAACGTGGATCTGCCGCGCTTCATGGGCGCCTGGTATGTTCTGGGTTTTATTCCCCTGCCACCGGAACGCGACGCGGTAAACGGCATAGAACATTACAGCCTCGACGAGGACGGCCGCATCGTCACCGTCTACCGTTTCCGCAAAGGCAGCCCCGACGGGCCGCTGAAGACCTTTCGCCCCAGCGCCAGCGTGGTACCGGGTACTGGAAACAGTGAGTGGAAAATGCAGTTTCTCTGGCCCTTCAAAGCCGACTACCGCATAGCCTACGTGGATGCCGATTATTCGCTGACCATCATTGCCCGCCAGGCACGCGACTATGTGTGGCTGATGGCTCGCCAACCAACCATTGACGACAATCAATGGCAGGCCATGCTGCAGCGCATTGCCGCAATGGGCTATTCGCTGGACGACTTTGTCCGCCAGCCCCAGCGGTGGCCCGAAACTCAACCGCGGCCAGCGCGCTAAGCCGTTAACAGATTGACCACAGCCTTCGAACGTGGGAGCGTTAAACCACTATGACTGTGGAACAGGGCTATGCACTGGCGGCTGACGCACTTCTGCTGATTCACACCCTCGTGGTGCTGTTTATCAGCGGTGGCGTTATTGCACTCGTGCTTGGCGCTATCTGGCGCTGGCCGTGGCTGCGCAACCCTTGGTTCCGCTATCTGCATCTGCTCGCCATCGGCGTAGTGGCGGCTCAGGCCTGGCTCGGCATGCTGTGTCCACTGACGCACTGGGAAATCGCACTGCGGGATCAAGCGGGCGAGGCAGTCTACGCCGGCAGTTTCGTTGGTCACTGGCTGGAATCCCTGTTGTATTATCGCGCGCCGCCATGGGTATTTATCGCGCTGTACACTCTGGTTGGCGGCGTCACCCTGGCCAGCTGGCGGTGGCTACCGCCTCGACCATTTAATGCTAATACTTCTGATAAAGAGCACACCTAATGACTCTGAACCTGCCGCCAAACCGACTGCAAGCAGCCGCGTTGATTTTTGTTTTTTTATGGTTCTTCGCCGGCGGTCTCGGCCATTTCTTTGCCGCCGATTTTTTCGCCAACATCATGCCGGACTATCTGCCCTGGCATTATCCGGCCGTGTATATCAGCGGTGTTTTTGAGCTGCTCGGTGCCTTCGGCCTGCTCATCCCACGCTATCGCCGCTGGGCGGGCAACGGCCTGTTTGTGCTCACACTGGTGGTAACGCCGGTAAACGTTCATATGTGGCTCAACCCGCAGCTGTTTCCCGATACGTCTGAGGCCTTCCTCAGTATCCGGCTGCTGGTCCAGGTCTTTCTTCTTTATTGCATCTGGTGGTCTACCCGAGAGCCCAAAGCTATATAAAAAGAGCGGTACGAAGGCAAAACAAGGTTACGCAATTGTCACCCATCCCTGCGCCAGCACATCTACTATAGGTTTGCATAAAAACGATTCGGGCAATGCAGCCCGAGCAGCGCAGGAGTACCACGATGCCTTTTCGTTATCGTCGCACGGACAAGAACCTTCTGACACTCAGCCTGCTTGCCGCCTTTGCGACAACAGACGCCATCGCCGCCAGCGGCGTGCTCGAAGAAGTGCTGGTGACCGCCCGCAAACGCAGCGAAAGCATGCAGGATATCCCCATCGCCGTGAGTGCCATCAGCGGTGAAGACCTGCGCGAACGCGGCATTGCCAACACTCAGGAACTGACCAAAAGCGTGCCCAGCCTCGAAATCCGAAAGGGGCAGGCCAACCAAATCTATATTCGCGGCATCGGCGAACGCACTGGCTTTGCTCGCGTTGATCCGACGGTTGGCGTCTATCTGGACGATCTCTTCCTGCCACGCTCCGATGGCCAGTTGCTCGACACCGTAGACATCGCCAGCATTCAGGTTTTACGTGGCCCACAGGGCACCCTGTTTGGCAAAAATACCACCGGCGGCGCCATGGTTGTCAGCCTGCGCAAGCCCGATGACAGCGACGAGGCCTATGTGGAAATGGGGCTGGGAAGCTACCGGCATCGACGCTTCAAGGCAGGTATCAACATTCCCGTCAGTGACACCTTTTTTACCCGCACCGCTGTACACATCACCAAGGACGAGGGCTACTTCGAAAATATTTCCCAAGGCAATCGCGGCAACCCGAGCAATGACCGACAGGCGCTACTGTTTCAGACGCGCTGGGAACCCTCCGCAAGTTTCAGCCTCGACACCCAGACCTTTCTCGGCAAGATTCGCGAGAATCTAGCGGGCATAAACTGCCAGATACCTACCAAGGATTCGCTCTACTATCAGGGGCTTTGGGTAGTTCACCCCGGCGATACCGACCCGGCCAATCTCACTGCCTTTGAAGAGAACTGCAAAGCCAATTCCCGCGAACGACTGGGCGACCTGAAGGCAGATCAGGGGCCCAATCCGCGCCTCGACAAGGATCTGGATACCGCCTTGCTCGCCGCGACCGCCAGCTGGGAGCTGTCGGAAACCCTGCAGCTAAAAACCGTACTTGGTCTGCGCAGTGAAACCGAAGGGCCGATACAGGCCAGCGACCCCGACGGTGGCCCGGCGCTGTGGAGCAGCTATATCAACACCGACGACAGCGACCGAAGCTCCTATAGCCTGGAATTTCAGCTCAACGGCAGCAATGCCGATCAATCGCTGCGCTATACCCTTGGCGCCTTTGCCATGCGCGAAACCAACAGCGAGAACTTTACCGTATCCAATGTGTTCCGCGGCCTCGACAGCCAGACCCTGGGCGAATTAGCCGCCGGAACACCCCCCACTCGGCCAGCACCCGGCGGTACAGTTCCGCTGATCGGCTTTATCGGCTCACCGCTGGTGATTTCGGATTTTGAACTGGAAAACACCACCACCGCCCTGTTTGCCCAGGTGTCCTACGATCTGACATCCCAGATTGAGCTGACGCTCGGATACCGCTACACCAATGAACAGCGCCACTCAAAGCTGGCCACCACCGAAGCCGACATGGAAGCCATCGCTAATCGAATGACCGGCACAGGCTTGTTTGGCGCACCCAATAATGTCGGCGTATTTGGTCCTGGCGCGGCAGATTTCTTCCCCTATTTGGGGCCGCTGCGCTGGCTGGATGACCCCGTCAGCATAGCTGCTGCCCTGTTCCCGGATGCCGACGGCGACGCCCTACTGGATTACCCCATCAACCACGACAGCCGCCGCTTTGATGAACGCGATGAAAGCTTCAGCCAGAGCACACCTATGGTCTCCCTGTCCTATCACTTACCGGAGGCCTGGCTGAATGACAGCTTTGTAGACAGCACCATGCTGTACGCTACCTGGAGCCGCGGCTTTAAATCGGGATTCTTTGAGCCGCGCGGTGTCGATGGGCTGCAGCGGGTAGAACCGGAGGTCGTGACCAACCACGAAATCGGTTTTAAACTCGATGCCTTTGACCGCAGCGTGCGTCTCAATGGCGCCGTCTACTTTATGGACTACACCGACCAGCAGCTCATTGCCGTGGGCGCGGATTCAGCCCAGAATGTGGTGGTAGTGTTTGGCAATGCCGGTGAATCTGAAATTAGCGGTGTGGAAATGGAGCTGCTGTGGCTGCCCAGCCCGGAGCTGCAGATCAACGCCAGCTTCAGTGCCAATGAGTATCGTTATACCGAATACACCGAGCTCGATCTGGCGGCTGCACTGTCTGGCCGTGAAGTCTATGTAGATCGAACACATGAAACCTTCCCGGTATCACCGGAAAAATCAGCGGCCATCGGCGCCCAATACCAGTGGAGCACCGGCTTCGGCTTACTCACCGCGCGGCTGGACGCTAGCTACAAGAGCGATATTTTCTACGGTTTTGACCCCGGCTCCTACCGTGCCTTTGAGCAATCCACAGAACTGGCCGGACAGCCCGCCTTTACCCTGCTCGATGCGCGCTTCACCTGGATGAACCCCGACGGTGATCTTACGGTGTCGTTGTGGGCCAAAAACCTCGCCGATAAGCGCTACCGTATTGGTGTTGTCGCGGTGGCCGATTCATCGGGCACCTTTAACGAAAGCTGGGGGGAGCCACGCATGCTGGGGATTGATGTGAGGCGACAGTTTTAAGGCGCGCCCCGGCAGTTAGGCTGCCCCTATCTTTTGGTCTACAATGACTCATCAGCGCTTATTCTCAACAGCCTAACCACAAGGTAAGCCTTTGAGTTTATTGTTTCTTCTTGAAAGTTATCCGGAGCGCGGCGGCAAGCCCCGTCGCATAGAGCTGTTGGAATTCCCTGCGGTTGTCGGACGCCTGCCGGGCTGTGCTGTGGTATTGAACAGTTCCCAGGCCTCTCGAAAACACGCACAGTTTGAGCAGCACGGAGACGACATTGTGCTGCTGGATCTTGGCAGCACCAACGGTACGTTTGTAAATCGTGAGCGTATACAACACCCGACGCTGATTCAAAACGGCGACGTGCTGCATTTCGCCAGCCAGGAATTTCTCGCGCTCACCGCAGAAGAAGCCGAAGAGGACTTCGGCAGCCAGACCATGGTCGGCGACACCACCCTGCCCAATCATTTTCCCACCCAGATACGCGAATTCACAGAAATGCTTCAGGCGGGGTTGGTCTGTGGGTTTCAGCAGGTAATTATTCGCACGACAGGCGAAACCTATGGCCATGAACTGCTTGGCCGAGGCACTCACCCCGCAATAGGCAGCAGCCCCTATGAAATGTTTGAGCTCGCCCAAGCATTGGATTTGGAGATTGAACTAAGCGAGCTCTTGCGCCAGAAAGGCTTCGCAGAAGCAGAAGCAGCCGGCGCATCCACCCCGCTGTTCTTTAATTCACATCCCAAGGAATGTCAGCAACCTGAACGGCTACTGCGAGAGATGGAGCGGCTGCGCAAACTACACCCCACGCTGGATCTGATATTTGAGGTACACGAGACTGCCGTTACCGACCTCACCCTCATGGCAGAAATGAAAAGCGCGCTGAGCGCCATGAATATCCGCCTTGCCTACGACGATTTTGGCTCCGGACAGGCCCGCCTACTTGAGCTTGCCGAGGTACCACCGGATATTCTCAAATTTGATATCAGCCTGGTCGCTGGCTTAACCAGCGCCGACTCACCAAAATACCAGCTGCTGAACTCACTCAACACCATGGTAAAACAAATGGGAATTCAAACCCTCGCTGAAGGAGTTGAGACTGAAGACGTCGCCACATTATGCAAGGAGATCGGCGTCGATTTACTGCAGGGTTTTCACTTCGGCCGGCCAGAGCCCATCACCCACTGATAAACCCGCTGCCAAGCCTTGCACGACCTTATCCATATGACGCCACTGCGCCAACAACATCGCGCGACGCGCCTGAATATCACGCGGAATATCCGCCGCTTTTATACGCCAAAAACACAAGCGTACGCGGCCATCTAGCCAACTGCCATTAAACAGCGCCGCGAACGAGCCCGCCCCTTCAAAACCGGTGTGTGCAAAAAAAAGCAGGTCTTTCTCAGGCGCTCCCTCAATCAACGCCAGCGCGCCTCCCATTCGAGGGGGCAATACAGTCTCCCAGCCAGCGGCGAGCTCACTATCCGATGATTCCAACCTGCTCACAATGCGATCAAGTTTACGCGAGGAAAAACGTGTACCTTCCATATAAATGATCAGCGCGTCGCGCTCGCCAGCGCTGTTGGCCAGAGATTGCAGCGCATCGAGCTCCAATGTCATTTCGTCGGAGGCTCGATCAAGAAAAACATTGGGCAGGCGATTGCCAACAATATCCAGGCACGGATCAAGCAACAGCTCGCGTTTGAGTACATACCGCACCGCAAAGTTGCGTTGGGCTGCATAAAATACCAATGGCAGCACGGTGTCACCAATACTGGTGTGACGCGGCAATACGATGGCGGCCGGTCCATCGAGCGCTGCCATCTCATCTGCCTCGAAGTGCAATCGAAACAACCTTTCTGCAGCGCCCTTCAGAGTACTTGCCCACCAGGTCTGCAAGCGTCGATTGGCCGCAAGATATTCGTCGTGGGAAAGAAAAGGGCGCTGAAGCCAGATTGCTCCTGCGGCCAGCACCCCCAGACATTCACACACCGCGAACACTGTAATGAAACAAAGGCAGCGGGTGGCGGACTGCCAGCCGGAAACCAGCAGCCCAACAAGCAGACTAAGCGGCAACCAGACCGGAAGGCTCACCAGTAGCAGCAACGAAACTAGCCCCACCAATGATATGGAGAAGAAACGCCGCAATAGAGTGTGTTTCAACAAAAAATGCACGGTTTACTGTCCTGTGTGTTCGCGTTCCAACGCTCATCCTTCGGGCTGATCCACTACCCCTGCCACCACGTAACAGACCATAGACTGACTCGAGTAAAATATCCCATGGAAGCCACCAATAGCCAACCCCAATGGTTTGACCAGCCCAATCTTTCCAACGAAGCCAAAGCCGTCAGAAGGGCATTAATTGAGGCCGGTTTGGAAACACCCGTCGCCGATACTCATCTCACGCCCGACCAGAAGTACCAGCGTATTCGCGCCGCTATGACCACTGTCGCGCAGACCCTTGGTCTAGATCTGAGTGATGACAGTCTCAGTGAAACACCCCACCGCATTGCCAAGATGTATGTGTACGAGATTTTTTCAGGGTTGGACTACCACAACTTTCCGAAGATTGCGGCGATTGAAAACAAAATGGGGGTAGACGAAATGGTCAAGGTTAGCGACATCAGCCTGACTAGTACCTGTGAGCATCATTTTATTACGATCGATGGCTTTGCCAATGTGGCATACATTCCGCGGCAATCGGTTATTGGTCTATCCAAAATCAATCGACTGGTACAATTCTTTGCGCGGCGCCCGCAAGTACAGGAACGCTTGACTCGACAATTACTTGTCGCCCTGCAAACCCTGCTTGAAACACCGGACGTTGCCGTCAGCATCAATGCTGCACACTATTGCGTAAAGGCCCGAGGCGTTCAGGATGCTACCTCTACGACGCAAACGACGGCCATGGGTGGCGTCTTCAGGGAACAACCGTCCTTGCGTGCAGCATTTATGGCGTGAGAGCCGCGCCATACAAGCGGGGCGGAACTTAGTCCAAACTTAGCTCCAAACTAGTCCGGCGTGGGCATTTCAAAGGTGGGCAGCGAGTCGGGCATGCCACCGAGTGAAACCGCGATTTTGGAAAAGCCCATAAACAGCGCCAGGGCTGCAGTCAATTCGACGATTTCCTCATCGCTAAACTCGCCCTTCATCGCATTCTGTAACGCGTCATCGATCTCGTTGGGCGCGATCAGAAACGTGTCGGTGTAACTCAGAATCAGCTTTTGCCGCGAGGAAAGATCGCTGTCCTCATAGCCATCGCGAATCTGTTCGACCTGCGTTTCGTCTAGACCCTCAGCCTTGGCCTGCGAAAACCTGACGTTCTTGCAGAATACACAATTGGTTTTGCGGGCATTGCGCAGCCGCGCCAACTCTTTACTGGGATGATCCAGAACACCACGACTCCATAGGGTGCCGTAGAGCTGATTGAAGGCAGCCAGAGCCTCGGGTTGCAGGGCCAGTGCGCTGCCACTGATGGGATCATCACCGGCGTTGGCGGGCAAGCTCACACGCGATTTGGTCATGCAGCCTCCTCGATGTTCAGAATCGCTCGAAAACGGGCAAAGCCATCGCACAACGCAAGAAATTCCAGCAGCGCAACCAGCCCGGCATCGCCCAGATGAGCGACCACAGCCGCCGCCATGTCATCGCTGATACTGTGTGGGTCGAGACAGAAACATTCGGCCAGCTGCAGGGCGGATTTCTCAAGCGCCGAAAAACGGGGATCGTTATACCACTGGGGCAGCGCGGCGATAAGATCGTCACCTAACGAACGCTTCAACTCACCATCCATTGTGCAGTGGTGCAGCTGCGCACATCGCGCTTTGCACACCCACATCAGGCGCTGATCCAGTTGTTTCTCAAGCGCAGCTTCGAAGAGTCGATAATCGTTATAAAGGTTAGTGCGCAATGAAAACACCTGCGCGAAATCATTCGCCGGATGCGTCAGCCACGTCATAATCACCTCCCCTTTTTGCTGACAGTGGCACAGGGCATGCGTGCCGGCAAGTTAGGCGGTTTAATCTCTTGGCATAATCGGTAGTTTATGATTTGCGACATTCAGATTATTCATCGAAACGCCCCCGGTGAATCCACTACACCGCCACTTAAATCTTTCGTTAGACCGTTCTGCTTGCTAGTATCCGCCGCGGTGCTTTTCAGCACGATAACAATACTAATTTTAGGGGGAGACCTAAAAACAATGAAAAAAATCTAATCGCAGCGATGTTGGCTGCCGGTGTTGCCATGCCCGCCTTTGCGGCCGACCTTTCCTACACCTACGCTGAAGTCGGCGTTGCCAAGATTGATCTGGATGGCGAAGACGCAATGGGCTTCGGTGTAAAAGGCAGCGTTTCTGTTCACGAGAATGTCTATATTCTGGGTGCTTATAGCCAGGCGGAAACCGACGACGAATACAGCATCATGGGCATCACCGACGAAATCTCCATGGACTCTTACAGCCTGGGCGTAGGCTTCCGCACCGCAGTTAGCGAGACGGTCGATTTTGTCGCTGAAGTTTCTCTGGTGGAAAGCGAAATCGAGTTTGCCGGCATCGACGTTGATAACGATGGTGAGTTGCTGTCTGCCGGTGTTCGCGCTGAAATCAGCAAAAACGCAGAGCTGAATTTCTCCGTGGACCACGCTCGAGGTGACGACGACAACGAGACTGGCTTCAGCATTGGCGGCCTGTACGGCGCATCTGAAACCGTGGATCTGGGCCTGGAATACGGCTCAATCGACGACGTAGATACCCTGACCTTCTCTGCCCGCTTTAACTTCTAAGCCGGCGATTGGACAGCGCCACCAAGGCGCTGTCCATTGCCTCTCCTAGCAACCAACCCGCCGCCTACCACCTATTTAACCTCGCTTGAAAGGCAGCATCTGCCGCGCATCTTGCAGATAGGCGTGAATCGACGGTGTTTCCTGATCAAGGAATCGCGCTATGGCCT
Organism: Litorivivens sp.; assembly: GCF_057445395.1. Classification (NCBI taxonomy): domain Bacteria; kingdom Pseudomonadati; phylum Pseudomonadota; class Gammaproteobacteria; genus Litorivivens; species Litorivivens sp. The sequence continues at coordinate 23,488 of NZ_JBVBUV010000031.1, read as the reverse complement.
CTCGAAAACGCGGATCGACAATCCAGTGTCGCGAACGGGTTTCCACAGGGTCAAAGCCACGCTGAATTTTATGTTCGCCCTGCGCCCCAGGGTCAAAGCGCTGCAGTCCCTGCTCAATACAGTATTCAATACCCTGATAGTAGCAGGCCTCAAAATGCAGAAACTCCACTTCGCGAAGACACCCCCAGTACCGACCATAGAGCGTGGCGCTGTCGTGAAAGTTAAGCGCGGCGGCAATCGGCTCACCGTGTTGTTCAGCCATCACCATTAACAGGTTGTCCGGCATGGTCTGCCCAATCTGCTCAAAAAACGCCTGATTCAGATAACCACCGTGGCCGCTGCGCTTGGCATAGGTCATCTGATAACAGTGGTAAAAGTGCCGCCACAGGTCGGTCGTGATCTGTCGCCCCGGCACGCGCCGCAACACCACTTGCTGCTCGGCAACCAGCCGCCGTTCGCGACGCAATGCCTTGCGCTTGCGTGAACTGAATGCTGCCAAAAAATCTTCAAAATCGCTGTAACCGCGGTTAAACCAGTGGTACTGAGGTGCAACTCGACGAACAAAATCAGCATCACCCCACAGTGCATCTTCATCTGGATTGGTAAACAGCACATGGGCCGACGACACCGAGATATCCGCCTGCGCGCGAAGAAACTCGCAGACCGGCTGCGCAGGAATACCATGGCGTAGTGACAGACGCGGACCAGTGGCTGGCGTGTAAGGAATCGCACACAGCAACTTGGGGTAGTAATTCAAGCCATTGCGCTGCCAGGCGTCTGCCCAGGACCAGTCAAAAACATACTCGCCGTAGCTGTGGTGTTTGCGATACAGCGGCAAGTGCCCAACCAGCTCACCCGCGTCCTCCACGACGAGGTGCGAAGGCTCCCAGCCACTTTTACGTGTTGTTGCGCCGCTGGATTCCATTGCCCATAAGAACTCGTAACGCAAAAAGGGATAGTCAGTGGCTAGCAGCGCATTCCACTGCTCGGCAGACACCTCCGCTAGACTGGAAATAAATCGACAGGAGTACATCAGCCGGGAAGCAAGTAATGCAGGGCGATACCGATGAACACCACCATCCCTACATAATGATTATTCAGGAAAGCCTGAAAACAGTTTTCACGTTGACGAAAGCGAATCAAACGCTGCTGGTAAATAAATAAGCCTGCTGCTGCCGCAACGCCCACAAAGTAGATAAAACCGAGGCTGAAGCGTGAGCCCATGAGCACAAGAATAAACACCACGCTGGCCTGCAGGATGCCGGTGATCAAGCGGTCTTCTTCACCGAAATAGATCGCCGTGGATTTGACGCCAATTTTCAGGTCATCGTCCCTGTCTACCATCGCGTAGAAAGTGTCGTAGGCGATGGTCCAGATCACAACGGCCAGGTAAATCAGCCAGGCCTGTAGCGGCACGGTATTCTGCACCGCAGCGAAACTCATGGGCACACTCCAGGCAAAGGCCGCACCGAGCACCACTTGGGGAAAGTGGGTGTGGCGTTTCATAAAGGGGTAGGTCGCTGCCAGCGCCACCGCTGCTACCGACAGCAGGATTGTCAGCTGATTGGTGAACAACACCAGTACAAAACTGACCAGACACAGACCCACAAACAACCACAGTGCTTCTTTCGCCGCTACTTCGCCGGTGGCCAATGGTCGCGCTTTGGTGCGCTCCACATGACCATCGATATGACGGTCTGCATAGTCATTAATCACACAGCCTGCGGCGCGCATCAGCACAACACCAAGCACAAAGATTATCAAGGTAGACAGCGGCGGAACTCCCTCGGCCGCCAACCACAGCGCCCACAGTGTAGGCCACAATACCAGGTAGGTACCGATCGGCTTATCAAAGCGCATCAGGCGGATAAAAGCAGGGAAGCGTTGCTGAAGTTGTGTCAGGTCAACCGGCATGGAATCAACTCGTAGTAAACCGGATCACCATATAAAGGCCAACGGCGTGTTTCAAGCGTCAAGGTCTGAAAGCAGGCAAAAAGATCTCGCTGACCATCAACGGCAAGCCACCGAGGAAGAAACAGGAGCGACGCCCCCAGAGAGTAGTATCCGTGCGGACAGCCGGCGGCAACGCCGAATCATCGCCCGCAATCGTGGCCACTTCGTAGGGCGCCCGCTGCATACTGGGGTCACTGAAGAGCAAGGCGCCCAGCGCCGAATCCTTCAGTTTGCGCAGGTGGCGCAGCCGCCCTTCAAGGCTGGCGGCTGGCAGTACACTGCGCGCAAATACCCAAGGCTCACCCCGGCAGATCAGCAAAACTTCGCGAATTATCGCCCGTTTGCGCTCACCCATATCGAGTAGGTGCCGCTCGCTGCCGCGCGGGCATTGCCACGACTGTTCCAGCACCTGCACCCGGAAGTCTCCGCCGCTAGCCCGCACCAGACGGGCGGTTAACGAGCCTCTGTCCAGCAGCCAGGGCCGGATTTCACGCGGCAGCTGCTCACTGAGCAGGCAGCGATAGTCCCGCCATTGCGGCTCGTCAGGCTGGTATCGGTAGTGGCGAACAGCGTACAATACCCGGCTCCCTATATACTGCAAAACCCTGATTTCAGGCGCTCACGGCCCGTTTCGCACAAGTGCACAAACGGTTCCGACCACACAAGAGGCGCCCTTTAAAAGTGGCGGCAGAATGCGTGATTCCCTCACAAACTGCAAGCGCCACACACTGACGACGAGGAAGAGAAATGAGTAAGTGGGAATGTATTGTCTGTGGCTGGGTCTACGACGAAGAAACGGGCGACCCGGATTCCGGTATTGCCGCTGGCACCAAATGGGAAGATATTCCCGATGACTGGCTGTGCCCCGATTGCGGCGTAGGCAAGGAAGATTTTGAGCTGATCGAAACCAGCGAACCGGCAGCTGCCCCCCACCACGAAGAAGAAACCACCGACGAAACCCGCGCGCCACTCGTGGTACTGGGTACCGGCCTTGCGGGCTATGGCCTGGTTCGCGAATTCCGCAAACAGGATCAGGACACGCCGGTCATCATGATCACCGCTGACGACGGACGCTCCTACTCCAAGCCGATGCTATCGACCGGCTACACCAAAGACACCACTGCCAATGATCTGGCCCAGGCCGATGCAGGCACTATGGGCAAGCAGCTCAAGGCCAGTGTCTGGACCATGACTCACGTCACCGCGATCGACACCGAAAACCAGACCATCAAATTGGGCGATGCTGAAACCCAGATTCACTACGGCAAGTTGGTTCTGGCGCTGGGCGCCGACACCATCACGCCGCCGATCAAGGGCGACGCACTGGAGTACGTATACTCGGTAAATGATCTGCTGGACTACGACGATTTCCGCACCGCCATCAAGAAAAACGATGTGAAGAAAGTGTGCCTGATCGGCGCCGGTCTGATTGGTTGCGAATTCACCAACGACCTGCTCAATGGTGGCTTTGCGGTTGAAGCGGTAGACCCGATGGGCTATTGCCTGCCAACCCTGCTGCCAGAGCCTGCCGGGCGCGCAGTACAGCGCGCACTGGAAGACAAAGGTGCGAAATTTCACTTCGGCCCGCTGGTCACCGAAGTAAACAAAGCAGGCGACAAGGGCCTGACTGTCACCCTGAGCACTGGCGACACCATTGACTGCGACCTCGTGGTATCAGCCGTGGGCGTACGCCCACGCACGCAGTTGGCATCGGATGCCGGCATCGCTGTGAACCGCGGCATCACCACCAACCGCCTGCTGGAGACCAGCGCCAAAAATGTGTACGCGATGGGCGACTGTGTGGAAGTGGACGGTCACGTGCTGGTCTATGTGGCACCGTTGATGGCCCAGGCTCGTGCGCTGGCCAAAACCCTGGCAGGCACCAATACAGACGTCAGCTACCCTGCCATGCCTGTTACCATCAAAACCCCGGCCTGCCCGGTTGTGGTCAACCCACCGCCGCGTGATCTGGAAGGCGACTGGCAGATTGAGGAAGAGGGCAACAATGTGGTGGCCAAGTTCTTCGACAAGAACGGACAGCTTCAGGGGTTTGCCCTGACCGGCGAAGGCATCAAGCAGAAAATGACCCTGCAGAAGGAATTGCCGCCACTGCTGGCCTAAGCAGCGGTTGCGCTCCCGCACGCAGCTCACGTGGGAGCGCACCCGACGCGCGAAGACAATCTATCCGGCAACAAAAAAGGGCGCCTCTGGCGCCCTTTTCATTTTCCGAAACCCACTCAGTGATCGAACAGATGCCCCAACTTACCCGCCTTGGTCGCCAGATAGCGAGCATTATGCGGGTTCTCGCCAGTGCGCAGCGGTAACCGCTCCACCACCTTGATGCCGTGCTCGGTTAAGGCATTCACCTTGCGAGGATTGTTGGTCATCAACTTGAGCTGACTGATCCCCAGATGATCACACATGACCTTACAGATGCTGTAATCACGCATATCGGCGTGAAAGCCCAGCTTCTCATTGGCCTCTACGGTGTCCGCGCCCCCGTCTTGCAATTTGTAGGCACGAATTTTATTCAGTAGGCCGATACCGCGCCCTTCCTGACGCAGATAAAACAGGGCACCACGCCCTTCCTTGGCGATATTCTCCAGCGCCGCCTGCAGCTGGGAGCCGCAATCACAGCGCATGCTGAACAGCGCATCGCCAGTCAGGCACTCGGAATGAACACGACCCAAGACCGGATCACCGGTGCTGACATCGCCCAGAGTGAGCACGATATGCTCTTTCTGATTTTCGGTATCCTCAAAACCATGAATATCAAACACCGCCCATGGGGTGGGCAGCTTGGAGGATTCGATAAACCTAAGGGACACGCTGAACTCCAGCCGTATTTCAGGGAGGCGCAATTCTAGCCTGATTGGCGGCCAAATTCGACCAATAGGATCAGTAGCGAGCGCGCAGGGTGAGGATATTGTCTTTTTCTTGCATATCGACATGCTCTAGATAGCTCATACCGAGTAGCACCTCGGTCGGAAAATCACCCTCCACCACCACCGCAGGTACCAGTTGGGCAACGATACCCCCTACCGCTACCGACCTGAGCAGAACCCGGTAGGAGCGCGCCATGCCGCTGGCCGTAGAGACCATTGCCGGTTTTCCTTCTTTGTAACGGATACCCAACTGTCTGGCATGACGGGAACTCAGCGCCATAAGGTTAGCACCGGTATCCACCAGGACCGCCATCGTGCGCCCATTGATGGTGGCATTTGTCATGTATTTCAATTGGTTATCGCGATGAATCACAACCTCCCGGGTCGTGTTTTCGCGGTAGTTCGCGTTGATGCGCGACGACAGGTTGAGCTCATGGCGCACCCCCTCGTGTTCGATCAGCGCGCGCTCCGGGTTGGCGTCGAGCAAGGTAACGCCGCGAAAGGTCTCGCCCTTGCGGAGCAATTTCTGCTGGCCGTCCACCAGCAGGTAGGCAGAGCCTTCAAATAGCGCATTCACCTGCACATCCGCACTCGCCAGGCTGGCGAGCAGGCTGAGCAGCAGCGCCAGGCGCTTCACTGCGCCCTATCCTGAGCATGTAACGCCATCAGTTCAGCCACGGTTGCCTCCACATCGTCTGCCTGGGTAATCGCGCTGATCATGGCACAACTGCCCACCCCCGTGGTAAGCACATCGCGCGCGCGCTTTTCATCGATGCCGCCAATCGCCGTCAACGTATACTTTTCTCCCAGCAGCTCAACCCAATGCTTTAACTGGCTCAAACCCTGCGGGTCGAAGGGCATCACTTTGCTGGTGGTGGCGTAGATAGGGCCCATGGCAATGTAACTGGGCTTAAGGCTGTGAGCTGTCGCTATCTCAAAATAACTGTGCGTGCTTAACCCCAGACGCAAACCCGCGCGCTGAATGGCCGCAATATCGGCGCGTTGCAGGTCTTCCTGCCCCAGATGAACACCGTAAGCGCCCGCTGCGATCGCCTCCTCCCAGAAATCATTGATAAACAACCGGGCATTGAAGCGCTCGCTGATTGCCACCGCCCGCTCAATTTCAGCGCGCAGGGCATCGCCAGTCTTGTCTTTGACCCGCAACTGGATGGTGGTAATCCCCAGCGGCAGCAGACGCTCAACCCAATCCGCCGAATCCACTACCGGGTACAGGCCCAACGCACCACCGCAGTCTGGAAAGGGCTTATTGGGGGTTTGTCGCAAGGTGTGACTGACGGTGGGCAAATCCCACCAGTGGGTCGGCCAGCCCATATGGGCCACGGCGCCCGGACCGCCGCCGAGCTGGGTCGACAAGCGCAGGCCCTGAGTGACATAAGCCTTACCCAAAACCAGCGCATCTTTCAGATCATAGCCGCGTGCAACTGCCGCCGTGATCGCCGATGACAAAGTACAACCAGAACCATGGCTATTCACAGTCTGCACATCCCGGCCATGCAGCCAGAAACCGTCCTCACCGTCGGTCCAGTAGTCCAGACGTTCCCCGTTAAGTGCCGAAAAATGGCCGCCCGTAATCAGCACCGACCGCGCACCCAGTTTGACAATCTCGCTGCCGGCTCGCTCCACATCTTCCAGACCACGCAGCTGCCTGCCGAGAATGGCTTCGGCTTCATTGCGATTGGGTGTTAGCAAGTCTACGCGTGGCAATAATTGATCCAGTAGGGCATTAGCCGCGTCGCCGGTAATCAGCGAATCGCCACTGCTGGCACGGGTCACCGGATCGCATACCACAAAGCCCTCATAGGACTTCAGGTACTTGGCAACCATCTCCACCACTTCCTCGTTGGCCAGCATGCCCACTTTGATGGCGCTCGCCGGAAGATCGCTATCCAGCGCATTGATCTGCGCTGCCAATGCTCGCCGCGGTGTCACCGCCACATAACCCACCGCAAAGCTGTTCTGCGCGGTGATCGCGGTAATGACCGTGCAGCCATGTACGGCAAAATCTTGAAAGGTGGCAAGATCTGCCTGAATCCCAGCGCCGCCACCTGAATCCGAACCGGCAATGCTCCAGGCAATGGGTTTACTGTGTGTTGCCATTTACTAACCTCAACAATACAACGCGTGAGAAATACATTGAGTCAGAGAAACTCAGCTTTCACACTGCTGGCGAATGACCGCCCAAGCCTGATCAGCGCTTTCCACATACGTGAACAGCTCGAGATCTTCTTCACTGATCATGCCGTGCTCAACCAGCACCTCGAAATTCAGCACCTTTTCCCAAAATTCACGGCCAAACACGAGAATCGGCAGACTTTTTACCTTTTGGGTTTGCAGCAGGGTAAGCGTTTCAAAAAACTCATCCAGCGTACCAAAACCACCGGGAAAGACCACCAGCGCTTTTGCCCGCATCAGAAAGTGCATCTTGCGCAGCGCAAAGTAGTGAAAGCGGAAACTTAGCTCCGGCGTTATCCAAGCGTTAGGCCGTTGTTCGTGTGGCAGTACAATATTGAGACCGATACTTTCAGCACCCACATCATCGGCGCCGCGATTCGCTGCCTCCATGATGCCGGGGCCTCCGCCGGTCATCACGTGCACCTTGGGCATGCCCGGCGTGCCGGAGTACTGTTCACCAATGATCGCGGCAAGACGACGCGCTTCATCATAGTAACCACTGAGGGCTTGGCGATTTTCTGCCACGACCAGAAGCTTCTGCTTGGCCGCATTGTCAGGGTCGGCCTTTAACGCTGCCTGGGCTTCATTGACCTGCAGCTCTGCGGTGGCCGGATCAGGGATGCGCGCACTGCCAAACATCACAATTGTTGCGTCTATCTCCCATTCCTGCATGGTCATTTCTGGCTTTAACAGTTCCAGCTGCAGACGCACTGGCCGTAACTCGTTTCGGAGCAGAAACTCGTCATCAGCAAAGGCAAGGCGGTAGGCGGAGGCTTTTGTTTGCGGGGTTTCTTCTATTTCCTTGGCATAGGTCGCGTCTTCAGCTGCGGAGGGAAAAGCGACATTTCCAAAACTGCGGGGACCTTTTTTTTTGCTCATGCAATGTCCTTGGCCTGACAGAAAGAGGGAGCCTGATTATTGCTGATGCCAGAAAGGCATGCCCAACGTCGGAGTGCTGGGGCTAGCAGTCTGGCGCTCCGGCATGGCACCGGCAAGATAGCCCTGACGTCCGGCGGCAATCGCATCGCGAAACGCTCGCGCCATCAGCACGGGATCACTTGCCTGCGCCACTGCCGTATTCAGCAATATCCCATCGTACCCCAATTCCAGCGCCATCACCGCATGGGACGGTTTGCCAATGCCGGCATCCACGATTAACGGCATATCGGGCAGGCGCTCGCGAATCGTTTGCAGATTGTAGGGATTCATCAAACCGCGTCCGGTACCTATGGGCGAACCCCAAGGCATCAGCACTTCACAACCTACGTCGCGCAGTCGCTGGCAGATCACCAGATCATCTGTGCAATAAGGAAAGACTTTAAAACCCAGATTGATCAGCTTTTCTGCCGCCTCAACGGTACCGATCGGATCGGGCTGAAGATTGTAGTCATCGCCCACCACCTCCAGCTTGATCCAGTCAGTTTCGAACATTTCACGACTCATCTGCGCCAGGGTAATCGCCTCTTTAACTGAGTGGCAGCCGGCCGTATTAGGCAACAGGGCTTTATTGAGCTTTTGGATGTGCGTCCACAGCGACTGCCCACCCGCTTCTTCCGGCGACTGACGACGCAGGGACACGGTGATGATCTCCGCACCCGAAGCATCAATAGCATCGCTCATCACCTGCGGTGAGGGGTAAAGCGCACTGCCAATTAACAGGCGATTGCTAAAGCTTTGTCCGTAGAGCGTCCACTGGTCTGTCATGCTGATACCTGATCTGTTTTCATCCACCAGCAAAGCTGGTCTAACCGCCTTGCACTGGCGCTACCACATCCACCCGGTCACCGAACTTCAATGACACCTGAGCATACGTTGAGCGGGGTACAAAATCCTCATTGATTGCTACGGCGACGCGCTGGCATTCAAAACCCCACTCGCCAAGCAGGACGTCGAGCGTTTTATTCTGCTCTACCTGCCTAGGCTCACTGTTAACACTGACTTCTATCATCTACGTCCATCCTTTTCGTGTGAAGGACAAGCTCCCACGCTGAGCTAACGGCCAGAGCCTGTCTTGCACGCGAAAGTATTCTGCGCCATCTGCGACACAAAAGGCGCACTGCAATCACCCTCAAATGCCCGCAACGCTGAGGCCAATACGACAGGCGCCAGCAAATACCCATGTCGATACAAGCCATTTACTTGTAACAAGCCATCTATCACCCGCACCAGCGGAAGATTATCTGGCAGTGCCGGTCGGCAGCGCGCAAAGCTGTGCACGATATGCGCTTCGGCAAAACCCGAGTGCACACTGTAAAGGGCAGATAGCAATTCCAGTTCTGAACGAACCGTCACCGGCGCCTGAGATTCGCTCTCAATTTCTGTCGCACCGACCACGTAAATATCACCAGGCTTGGGCGTTATATACAGGTGATAGCGCGGATGCATCAACCTAACAGGTCTACTCAATCGCACTTCAGGCGCTTTCACCCAGAGTATTTCACCACGCACGCCACGCACATCCGGCCAATCTGCTTTGGCCCCCAAACCACGACAATCAACAACCCAGTCAAATGACTCAGCTCTGGCAGCGGTGTGCAACACACCGGGCTCGACACTCTGCACCGCCACATGACTGCGCCATTGGGCTCCACCTGCCACCAAGGTATCGTGCAGTGCACTCAGCAATGCACGGTTATCAAGGCAGCCTTCACCCGCCAGCCAAAGGCCTTGTCTAAACGATTGCGGCAGCTCGGGTTCAAGCTCGGTAATGCCGGATCGATCTAACGCTTTTACGCTGGTATCGTCGCCCACCACCGCCCTGAGCTTCTGGGAAAAATGCTGAAGACTGGCACGGTCCAGTTCGTGCGCAACCACCACAGAGCCGCTGTCTTTCAGGTCTATGGTATGGGCGCCGGTTTCAGCCAACTGCCGCAATAGTTCGCGCCACTGCCCTATTGCGTTCTTCCCGAGCGCAAGCATCTCCGCGCCGCTGGTTACCGCTTCGCTGTAGGGCGCCAACATGGCGGCCGCAACATAGGCCGCACTCAGCGTGCCCTGCTCATCGCCGGCATCAAACAGGGTAAGCTGATGCCCCCGGCGCTGTAGCTGCCAGGCGATCAGGCGCCCCATCAGGCCGGCGCCGGCAATGGCGATATTCATGACGCAACTCCGTAACCGGCGGGCAATGCTGGCACATAACGATCGCGCTGCAGTTGATAGCTGTATTTCACGTCCCGCACCCCGCCGTTCACTGACCCACGATGCACCAGATCACACCTTCCGATAAATCTCACTGCCCTGCGATTTGAACTCTTCGGATTTTTTCGCCATTTCCGCGTCCAGCTCTTGCTGGGCCGCATAATCGCGGACCTCCTGAGTAATCTTCATCGAACAGAATTTGGGACCACACATGGAGCAGAAATGCGCCACTTTGGCGGACTCTTTGGGCAGGGTCTCGTCGTGGTAAGCACGCGCCGTATCCGGATCAAGACCGAGGTTGAACTGGTCTTCCCAACGAAATTCAAACCGCGCTTTACTCAAGGCATCGTCGCGCAGTTGCGCGCCGGGATGACCCTTCGCCAGATCTGCGGCATGGGCAGCGATCTTGTAGGTAATGATGCCTTCTTTAACGTCATCTTTATTGGGCAGCCCAAGGTGCTCCTTCGGTGTCACATAGCACAGCATGGCACAGCCGTACCAACCAATCTGAGCTGCACCGATACCAGAGGTAATATGGTCGTAGCCCGGGGCAATATCAGTCGTCAAAGGCCCAAGCGTGTAGAAAGGTGCTTCTTTACAGTGTTCGAGCTGTTTCTTCATATTGGCTTCGATCATGTGCATGGGCACATGGCCGGGACCTTCAATCATCACCTGCACATCGTGCTTCCAGGCAATTTCTGTCAGCTCACCCAGAGTTTCCAGCTCACCGAATTGCGCCTCATCGTTGGCGTCAGCAATCGAACCCGGACGCAGGCCATCGCCCAGCGAGAAGGACACATCATAGGCCTTCATGATTTCACAGATATCTTCAAAATGGGTGTAGAGGAAATTTTCCTTGTGATGCGCAAGACACCATTTGGCCATAATCGAGCCCCCGCGCGAAACAATACCGGTCACCCGCTTGGCGGTCATCGGCACGTAGCGCAGCAGTACACCAGCGTGAATCGTGAAGTAATCCACGCCCTGCTCTGCCTGCTCAATCAGCGTGTCACGGAAGATTTCCCAGGTCAGGTCTTCTGCCACACCATCCACTTTTTCCAATGCCTGATAGATTGGCACAGTGCCCACCGGCACCGGCGAGTTGCGGATAATCCACTCGCGGGTTTCGTGAATGTTTTTACCGGTGGACAAATCCATCATGGTGTCGGCGCCCCAGCGAATACCCCAGGTCAGCTTTGCCACTTCTTCTTCGATGCTTGAGCCCAGCGCCGAGTTTCCAATATTGCCATTGATCTTTACCAGGAAGTTACGGCCAATAATCATTGGCTCCAGTTCCGGGTGATTGATATTGGCGGGGATAATGGCCCGTCCGCGCGCGATTTCATCACGCACAAATTCCGGAGTGATTTCGTCGGGAATACTGGCGCCAAAGGAATTACCCGGGTGCTGTTGTTCCAGCACACCCTGCTCTTTTGCCTGCGCCAGCGCCATGTTCTCGCGAATGGCAATATATTCCATCTCAGGTGTCACAATGCCCTGCTTGGCGTAATGCATTTGCGACACATTTTTACCTGCCTTGGCACGGCGCGGTTTGCGCTTCAGATCAAACCGCAGTTTTTCCAAGGTTAGGTCGGCGGCACGCTTCTGGCTGTATTCAGAGCTGTCGCCGCTGAGTACCTCGGTATCATCTCGATCAATAATCCATTGCTCACGAACCGGTGCCAGCCCTTTACGGATATCGATCTCGGCATCCGGGTCGGTGTAGGGGCCTGAGGTATCGTAAACCCGTACCGGTGGGTTTGGCTCCAGACGGGTTTCGCCATCAGCCCCGGCAACCGGGGTCGGCGTCAATTTGATTTCACGCATTGGCACGCGAACACCGCGGCTGCCCTCAACGTAAATTTTACTGGACGCCGGAAATGGTTGAACGGAATCGTGGTCGACCTGAGCGGTCTCTCGCAGAAACTGGTATTCAGAAGATGATGACATGGTACCCTCGCGCGCTGGCAGTGGAGCCTGGAGTGAGGGCGAGGAACGAAGGGCAGCCGCAATGGCGGAAGAGTTCTTGTTCCCTACGCCGGCATTATCCAGGTCAGGTTCAGCGGGTGATTCTCAGCCAGCTTCTATTGTGAGAAACCGGCACCCCGACAAGAGCAGGCAGTGTAGCGCTGAAACGGGCGAAGTAGCAACAGGCAAGTGGACAATACTGTTGACTCAGGCAGTAACCGGGAGCGCGCGGCCCCATGATGCGTTAGTTGTTATCGAGAAATTTTCCCTGGTGCTTTGTGTCGGGCAAAGGACAGTGTTCATAGCGACCAAACAGCCGATAGCGATTACGGGCAATACGGTCGTAGAGCCAATCTCGCAGGGGGCGCGGCACCATCCAGCTCAAGGCAAACAACGGCCAGGGAAGAGGTAGCTGGTGCAGCACGCGGATAATGGCTGCCGACTTACAATAGAGCCTGCCGCCTTCCACCAGCAACAGCGTCTCAAAATGATCGGTGGGCAGACCATACCACCTCAGTATTGCCTGCCCCTGCGGCGACTGCACTGTCGCCAGCCGAAATTTGTCGTGCTTATCGTAGCGAATCAGGAAACGTGACCAGGCAGTGCAAAGCTTACAGACACCGTCAAAGAGAATAACGCGGTCTTGCAGGCTGATGCCTGGCGCACACGGATTGTCTGACAAACCAAAGCCCTCCGCCTTTCAGCCTACTACCGTGGCAGATGATCAAACCACGTAGTGAATCAGCACTTGCAACACCACCGCCGCAAATACGCCCGCCAGCACATCGTCGATCATGATCCCAAAACCGCCATGCACTTTCTTATCCAGCCATTTGATCGGCCAGGGCTTGGCGATGTCGAACAGCCGAAACAGGGCAAAACCTGCGACAATCCACAGCGGTTCAGCAGGCACCGCAATCATGGCTATCCAGAAGCCCACAAACTCGTCCCAGACAATACTGCCGTGGTCGTGCACCCCCATGGCCTTGGCGGTATAGCCGCAACAGAACACACCGAAGGCGAAGGTCGCCGCCAACATGGCCAGATACCATGGTAACTCCAGCTGGTTCAATCCCAGCCACAATGGCACTGCCAGCAATGTACCGAACGTGCCGGGCGCCTTGGGCGCAAGGCCGGAGCCAAAGCCAAAGCTGGCCAGATGAATGGGGTTGCGGCAAAGCGCGTAGGTATTCATTGAAAGTGCTGATATCCCTTGTTTTTATAGACGTCCAGATCGACGGCTTTGCCATCGCACTGTAAAACCAGCTCCCGCCCACCCGTTATACCCCCAATCGGGGTAAGGCGAATATCGAACTGCGCCGCAAGCTTTCTCAGGGCGCTTCGGGCGTTTGAATCTGCCGTGAAACATAACTGGTAATCGTCCCCGCCGGTCAGTGCATAGTGGTGCACCTGCTCACGCGGATAACTTTGCGCCAGCGCGCCTGAGACAGGCAGCCGAGACAAATCAACTTCCGCGCCCAACTTACTGGCATGAAGTATATGCCCAAGATCTGCCGCGAGACCATCAGATATATCGATGGCGGCACGGGCGATACCGATCAGCTCAGCCGCAAACTTCAGGGGTGGCTCGGCGCGATAGTACTGGGTCAGAAAATGCTGCTCATGCACACTAACACTATTCTTTTCCAGACAATCCAGTGCAGCGCGTGCGTCACCCAGCGTACCGGTCACCCAGATATCGTCACCGCTATTAGCGGCGCTACGCAGCAGGGCCTTGCCGGCAGGGGTCTCACCAAATACCTGCACTGATAGGCACAAGGGGCCTTTAGTGGTATCGCCACCCACCAGTGGAATCCCGAACGCGTTTGAGGCGTCGGCAAGCCCACGGGCAAAATCAGCTAGCCACGCTTCGTTCGCTTCAGGCAGGGTCAACGCCAGACAGAAACCAAGTGGTTTGGCACCACAGGCGCCCAGGTCACTCACCGCAGCCGCCAGCACGCGCCAGCCAAGACCACTCACATCGACCTTTTTCGGAAAGTGCACACCCTCCACCATCGTGTCGATGGAGGTGCACAGGGTGTGTCCGGGAGAAAGGCTCAGCTCTGCGCAGTCGTCACCGATACCGGTAACCACCGCCGAGCCCTGTTGAAAGGAAGTAAAGTAACGCTGAATCAGTTCAAATTCGCAGAGCGCCATTTATTTCTGCGCGGCAGCCACTTCTATCTTGCGAGTTTGGGCGGCCACCTTGTCCAGTACGGAGTTGATGTAACGGTGGCCATCGGTAGCGCCAAAACGCTTGGCAAGATTGACGCACTCGTTGATCACTACTTTATAGGGCACATCGATACGGTGCTTGAGCTCATACGCCCCCATCCTCAACAGATTAAGCTCAACTGGATCCAGATCACTCAGCTTGCGGTCGAGCAACGGCTCAAACTCCGCCTGAAGTTCATTCAAATTGGCGGGAATTTCATGTAACAGCTCACCAAAAAATTCTGTATCGACATGTTTCATATCGTAGTCGGTCAGAAACTGGGCCTGAATTTCATGCAGCGGCTGCTTGGCCATTTCCCACTGGTAAAGGGCCTGCAATACGTAGTGCCGCGCTTTGCGGCGCAGCGCGGGTAAGTTACTTTCCGGGGGTTGCGACACAGAAACCTCAGCCAATATTCTTGAGCAGACTGACCATTTCCAACGCAGACAGGGCGGCTTCTTCACCCTTGTTGCCCGCTTTGGTACCGGCGCGCTCAATCGCCTGTTCGATGGTGTCGACGGTCAACACACCGAAGGAAACTGGCAGGCCATACTGCATGGAAACCTGCGCCAAACCTTTGGTGCACTCGCCCGCCACATATTCAAAGTGCGGGGTGCCACCACGGATCACCGCACCAAGAGCGATAATCGCGTCGTACTTTTTGGTTTCTGCCACTTTTTGGCAAACCAGCGGAATTTCAAACGCACCGGGAGCTCGCACCACGGTGACATCGCCTTCGGCAATACCGTGGCGAATCAGGCAGTCTTTTGCACCTTCCAGAAGGCTCTCGACCACAAAAGCATTCCAGCGGCCGACCACGATGGCATACTTGCCTTCACAATTGGCAAAGGTGCCTTCGATAGGTTTGTTTGTGCTCATAATCGATTCCTGTCCCTTCTTACTCAGTGCTCGGCCGGGGTGATTTCACCGTCGGCGCTTACAAATTCCGCGATATCCAGATCGAAACCTGAGATCGCATTATACTTGATCGGCGCGCCCATCAGGCGGATTTTGCCGACGCCCAGGTCACGCAGAATCTGAGAGCCAAGCCCCACATTCATATAAGTGTTCTGATGCTGGGCACTATCACCCATCGGCGCCGGGCGATTGCCACGGGCAATATCCAGACTGCTAATCAGATCATCTGACGATTCACTGTTTGCCAACAGTACGACCGCGCCGCCCTCTTCTGCAATTTTCTTGAGACAGCGATTCATATTCCAACCACTGTTTTCACCCGGCAGCTGGATATGCAGCAGATCGCGAATGGATGAGCCCAAGTGCACCCGCACCAGTGCGGGAGTATTGTGATCAATCTCGCCTTTTACCACGGCAAAGTGCACATCATCGTTCACATTATCGCGGTAGCTGTGCAGCTGGAATTCGCCAAAATCTGTGTTTATCGATTCTACAGCCAGCTTTTCAATGGTTTGTTCATTGACCACCCGATAATGGATCAGGTCGGCGATCGTACCAATCTTGATGTCGTGCTTTTCCGCGAATTTTTCCAGGTCGGGCCGTCGCGCCATAGTGCCGTCGTCATTCATGATCTCGCAGATAACGCCAGAGGCCTGAAAACCCGCCAAGCGCGCCAGATCGCAGGCCGCCTCGGTATGGCCAGCGCGGGTAAGTACGCCGCCACTTTCCGCCATCAGCGGGAAGATATGGCCGGGCTGGACGATATCCGCCGCCGTGGCATTTTTCGCAGCCGCAACTCGCACGGTATGCGCGCGATCCGCCGCTGAAATACCGGTGGTAACACCATCTTTTGCCTCGATAGATAAGGTGAACTTGGTGCCAAAACCAGACGCATTGCGATCCACCATCAGTGGCAACCCGAGGCGCTCGCAGCGATCACGGGTCATGGGCATGCAAATCAGGCCGCGCGCGTGCATCGCCATAAAGTTGATATCCTGTGGCCGCACACACTCAGCGGCCATCACAATATCGCCCTCGTTTTCGCGATCTTCATCATCCATCAGTATCACCATCTTACCGAGGCGAATATCCTGAATGAGTTCTTCCACCGTGTTCAGATTCATAACCTTTCCCGTTGCTGCCGAACGCTAGCGTTTGCGCCCGGTAAATCCATGTTCTGCCAAAAAAGCCTCGCTCAATCGCGAGGGTTCCGTGTGTGCTTCACCCGTCAGTAACCGCTCCAGATAACGGGCAATCACATCGACTTCAAGATTGACCACTGTCCCCACCTGGTAGTGGGTGATAATGGTCTGCGCCGCCGTATGCGGCACAATGTTCAATTCTACGCCATCTGCACTCAAGGCGTTGATGGTCAGGCTCACGCCATCTATACAGATTGAGCCCTTGTGCGCCGTGTATTTGCGCAGCGCCGCGGGTACCGCCACCGACAGACGGACAGAGCGGGCATCCTCAGACCGACTCGAAATCTGCCCTGTGCCGTCAATATGGCCACTGACAATGTGACCGTCAAACCGGCCGTTGGCTGGCATGGCCCGCTCCAGATTGACCGAGGCGCCAGGCTTGAGTGCGCCCAAAGTCGCCAAGGACAGGGTTTCACGCGACACGTCTGCGGTAAAGCGGCTGCCATTCAGGCTCGTTACCGTCAGGCAGACCCCATTGGTTGCGATACTGTCACCGAGCTTAACCGCGGACATATCAAGTGCACCCGCATCAATGGTCAGACGCTTGTCGCCACCCGTGTCTGCTATGGTGACGATTTCGCCTACGGCTTCAATAATACCGGTAAACATCAGTGCGCCACCGTATGCAAAGTCGCGTCGAAGCGCCAGTCGCTACCCACTGCGCGCACACTGTCTATATGGAGGCGACGCTGGGAGTTCATGTCATTCAGCGGCAACTCAAACAGGGGGCGAGCCATGCTGCCAAGCAGCGTTGGCGCCATATACACGGTCAAGGCATCCAACAGGTCTGCCTGCAAAAATGCACCAGCCAGCGTCGCACCGCTTTCCACCAGCACCTCGTTACACTGGCGCCGGCCCAGTTCTTTAGCCACTGCCGTCAAATCTACGCGACCATCAGCACCCGCCATCAGCAACACTTCAGCGCCGGCGGCCTCAAGTTTATTGCGCGACTCAGGCGCGTTTTCGGCGCCGATAATCAGGATCGGGCCACCACCTTGAAAGAGCTTGCCAGCCACCGGAGTGCGCAGGTGCGAATCAAGAATAACGCGCAGCGGCTGGCGACACTGCTCGGCGGGCAAACCCGCCTGCTCTGGGCGAACGGTCAACGCGGCGTCATCATGCAACAGGGTTTCTACACCACTGACAATCGCGCAGCTCGCCGCGCGCAGGCGCTGCACGTCGCGACGCGCATCGCTTCCAGTAATCCATTGGCTTTCCCCGGACGCCATCGCGGTACGACCATCCAGACTCATCGCCAGCTTGGCGCGCAATCGCGGCAAACCCGTTTTCATCCGCTTAATAAAGCCGGGATTGAGGGCCTCGGCTTCGGCCTGCGCAATCCCGACTACCACGTCTATACCGGCCTCACGCAAACGAGCAATACCACGCCCGGAAACTTCCGGGTTGGGATCTTGCATTGCCACAACCACTCGCGCTACTCCAGCTGCAATCAGGGCTTCTGCGCAGGGGGGGGTCTTGCCGTGGTGGGAGCAAGGCTCCAGGCTAACGTAGGCGGTGGCGCCTGCAGCTTCCGCACACTGGGCCAGCGCATTGACCTCTGCATGCCCCTGGCCGGCCTTGATATGCCAGCCCTGCGCCAATAGCGTATCGTCACGCACCAGTACACAACCCACCTTGGGGTTGGGGCTGGTCGTATAGTGACCGCGCCCGGCGAGCTGGATGGCGCGCGCCATCCAGCGCGCATCAGTGGCGGCAGACATTACTGACCTTTCGTCTCCGGTGTTGACGGAATCGGGTTGGCCGACAGCCTGTCGATCTCCGCCCGGAATTCATCAAGATCCTGGAAGCTGCGATAAACCGACGCAAATCGCACATAAGCAACGTGATCAATCTTCTGCAAATGATCCATGACCAGCTCACCGATCAACAGTGATGGAATCTCGCGCTCACCCTTAGACTGCAATACCCGCTTGATATCGGTAAGCGTCGCTTCAATTTTTTCCACGCTGACAGCGCGTTTTTCCAGTGCCCGCAAAATACCGGCGCGCAATTTGTCTTCGTCGAAGGGCTCCCGGCGATCGTTACTCTTGATCACCTTGGGCATTAACAGCTCAGCGGATTCGTAGGTGGTAAAGCGCTCGGCGCAGGACAGACATTCGCGACGGCGACGCACCTGCCCACCCTCAGCGACCAGGCGCGAATCAATGACTTTGGTATCGTCGTGGGTGCAGAAGGGACAGCGCATGGGTGGAGCCTCTGTTTGAGTCAATCGCGGGCCAGAAGAGAGCTTATCTACTCTGGCGCCGCTACGAAGAACCGGTCAGGCGTGAAACGCCTGACGGCCGACTCATTTGTAAACCGGAAATTTCTTGCAGATTTCCAGCACCTTGCCCTTAACTTCGGCAATAACTTGCTCGGCGTTACCATTTTCCAGGCTTTCCAGCACGTCGCACATCCAGCCGGCCAGCTCTTTGCACTCGGCTTCTTTAAAGCCGCGGGTGGTCACTGCCGGTGTACCAACACGCAACCCACTGGTAATGAAGGGTGAACGCGGATCATTAGGCACGGCGTTCTTGTTCACGGTGATATTGGCATCACCCAGCGCCGCATCGGCGTCTTTGCCGGTATAGGGTTTGCCAATCAGATCAACCAGCATCAGGTGGTTTTCAGTACCGCCCGAAACTATATTGATACCGCGCTCTATAAAAGTAGCTGCCATCGCCTGCGCGTTCTTCACCACTTGCGCCTGGTAGGTTTTGAACTCGGGCTCCATCGCTTCTTTGAAGCTGACCGCTTTAGCTGCAATCACGTGCATCAAGGGGCCGCCCTGACCACCGGGGAAAACAGCTGAATTGAATTTCTTTTCCAGCGCTTCATTGGCCTTGGCCAGTATCAGGCCGCCACGTGGGCCGCGCAGGGTTTTGTGCGTTGTGGTGGTTACCACATCGGCAAACGGCACCGGGTTGGGGTAAACGCCCGCGGCAACCAGTCCGGCCACATGGGCCATATCAACCATAAGGTAAGCGCCCACTTTGTCGGCAATCTCGCGGAAACGGCCCCAATCAACGATGCCGCTGTAGGCAGAGAAGCCCGCCACAATCATTTTCGGCTTGTGTTCAAGTGCCAGTGCTTCCACCTGATCGTAGTCGATCAGACCCGTTTCAGGGTTCAAACCGTACTGCACTGCGTTGTATATCTTGCCGGAGAAATTGGGCTTAGCACCGTGAGTCAGGTGGCCACCAGCATCCAGGCTCATACCGAGCACAGTCTCACCGGGCAATAGCAGGGCCTGATAAACCGCCGAATTGGCCTGAGAACCGGAGTGCGGCTGAACGTTGGCGTAGTCGGCGCCGAACAGGGCCTTGGCACGCTCAATGGCCAGTTCTTCGGCTTTGTCGACGTATTCACATCCGCCGTAATAGCGTTTTTTGGGGTAGCCTTCCGCGTATTTATTGGTCAGCACCGTGCCCTGCGCCTGAATCACGCGCGGGCTGGTGTAGTTTTCAGAGGCAATCAGTTCGATGTGCTCTTCCTGGCGAGTTTCCTCTTCCTGGATAGCAGTCCAAATCTCGTCGTCATAACCGGCGATGGCCATGTCTTTTGAAAACATTCACGGTCTCCCACAGAAGTGATAGGGGTGCTGCCCTCAATAGTGGCTGAACCCGGCTGGAAAAGGCGCGCATTGTACAATAATTGGGCCCGAGGGGCATCCTTCGATGGCAAGGGTTTTCAGGGTGTTTCAACCGCGATAGATGGATCGCGGCAAACGGGCACCAAGCGCAAGCTGCGCTAGTGCGCAGCGCACGCGAGCAGGCCTAGGACGCCCGCCCCTCACCCTCTACAAATTCATTGGTGAAAAACGATCCACTAAGCTGCCTTACTGTGCGCAAGCGGGCCTGCCCTTTCAGCAACACCCGTTCGCCCTGCACGGTACAGTGAATCTCGCCTCCCCGGTCAGACAACTGATGGGCGAGCAGGACCTGCTTACCCAGTTTTTTCGCCCAGTAGGGCGCCAGCGAACAATGGGCGCTACCGGTCACGTCATCTTCGTCAATACCGTAGTTCGGCGCAAAGAAACGCGACACAAAATCACAGCGTTCACCCGGCGCGGTAACAATCAGCCCGCCCTCAGGAACCTTGCGTAGCAGCTCCATATCCGGATCTATTGCTAGGACCTCTCCTTCGGTCGACACCTGTGCTATCCAATTGCCGGCGTTTACACAGGCGCGAAACCCCTGAATCTCACCGTCGAGGCCAATCGCCTCAAGAATTTCAGGGGGCAATGTCACCGGCTCGACCCGCTGCGCCGGAAAGTTCAAGGTCAGGTAATCGCCCTCCGCCGTCACCGACAGATCACCGCTGCGACTGGAAAAGGTCAATTCGCCTTCCTCGCCAGCAATCTCGGCCAGCACCCAGCCAGCGGTCAACGTGGCATGGCCACACAGATCGACCTCAACGGCCGGGGTAAACCAGCGAATATTCCAGCGCTTGTCGCCTTCAGGCACCACAAAGGCTGTTTCAGCAAACCCCATTTCAGTGGCGATTGCTTGCATCTGACTGGCCTGCAAGGACTCTTTCAGCAGGCAAACTCCGGCAGTATTGCCGCGATACTGGTCACTGACGAAGGCGTCGACTTGATATATTTTCATCATAAAGGCAGGTTAACCCTTCTTACACACTATCGGTTTATGGTGTGGTGATCGGTCATTGATAAAGCAGCGTAAACTCAACCAACAGAGCAAGGCCCGTTTATGCCCATGGCAGAAACCGCTATCAGCGCACAGCCGCAACGCCTTCAGTCTTACCGCACGGTGAGACAATTCAGTGAGCAGCTCTGCGCCACCCTGAGCGCCGAAGACACCTGTATTCAGTCGATGCCGGATGTCAGCCCGAGCAAGTGGCATCTAGCGCACACCACCTGGTTTTTTGAGCAATTTATCCTCGCAGAATACTGTGAGGGCTACCAGCCTTTTCACCCCCAGTACGCCTACCTTTTCAACAGTTACTATATCTCCAAGGGTGACCGCCATGCACGACCCGCGCGTGGCCTGCTGTCGCGACCCACACTGGACGAGATACTCGCCTACCGCCACGCCATTGATGAGCGTTTGATCCAGTGGCTGGAGCAGAGCGACCCGCCAGACACCATTGACACCCTCATTACACTGGGACTGAATCACGAGCAGCAGCACCAGGAATTGCTGTTGATGGACATCAAACACGTGTTTTTCTGCAACCCGCTGTTTCCCGCCTACAGTAAAACACCAATGCCCGCAGCTTTCGCTACAGGCCAGACTGGGGAGTGGTTAGAGCATCCCGGCGGGCTTGTAGAAATTGGCCATCACGGCGCCGACTTTTCGTTTGATAATGAGCAACCCCGTCACAAGGTCTGGCTTGAACCCTTTGCGCTGGCCGACGCTCTGGTTACCAACGGCGACTGGCTGGACTTTATCGAAGACGGTGGCTATCACACCCCGCGCCTGTGGTTGTCGGAGGGCTGGGACTGGTGTCAGCAGAACGATATCGCTGCACCTCTCTATTGGGTGTATGACGACGAAATCCTCGAGTTCACACTGCATGGCCTACAGACACTCAACCCAGACCGGCCGGTCTCTCATATAAGCTACTACGAGGCCGCCGCCTTCGCTGAATGGGCGGGCGCCCGCCTGCCGAGCGAGGCAGAGTGGGAGGTTGCCGCTAGGCCCGGGTCGCACCAACACCTGCTGCACCCCGGCGGCGATGGTTTTTTCGGCCAGTTATGGCAGTGGACGAGCTCGCCCTACCAAGCCTACCCCGGCTTCAAACCTCTGCCCGGCAGCCTGGGCGAATACAACGGCAAGTTCATGTCATCCCAGATGGTGTTGCGTGGCAGCGCTTGCATTACGCCACCAGGCCATGAGCGCACCACCTACCGAAACTTCTTCTATCCACAGCAACGCTGGCAATTTGCCGGACTAAGGCTGGCCCGTGACCGCACCACTGATTGACCTGAAACCCGATACTCGCACACTGCTCGAAGAGGCCTTGGCCGGCCTCAAGGCAACACCGCGCCATCTGCCCTGCAAGTATTTCTATGACGCGGTAGGAGCCAGGCTGTTTGAACAGATCTGCGAACTGCCTGAGTACTACCCCACCCGCACCGAAATAAGCATCCTCAGGCGCTATCTGCCGGATATGGCCCAGCATATTGGCCCGCAGGCACGTATTGTCGAGTACGGTAGTGGCGAAGGGCTGAAAATTCGCCTGCTGCTGGACGCCCTCAGCTCGCCCGCGGCCTACACCGCCATCGATATATCACGCGAACAACTACAGCGCGCGGCCAACGCCCTGAGCGAGAGCTACCCGGCGGTCGATATCCAGCCCGTGTGTGCAGACTATAGCAGCGCATTGTCACTACCCAGACCGACCCACAACTTCCGACGTACGGTGGTGTTTTTCCCGGGATCCACTATTGGCAACTTTGCGCCTGCAGAGGCACTGGGCTTACTGCGCCGCTTTGCGGCGCTTGCTCAACAAGGACAGGAACCCGGAGGCCTGCTGGTGGGTGTCGACCTGAAAAAGGATCGACAGCGTGTGGAAGCAGCCTATAACGACAGTCGCGGCATTACCGCACAATTCAACCTTAACCTGCTGCAACGCTTGAATCGCGAAGTAGGCGCTAACTTTTGCCTGGAGCACTGGCAGCACCGTGCCTATTGGAACCCAACGCAGGGTGCTATCGAAATGCATCTGGTAAGCCAGCGCGAACAACAGGTCAAGATCAACGGCGACGCCTTTCTGTTTAGTCCCGGCGACAGCGTACATACCGAGAACAGCTTCAAGTATACCGTGGAAGAATTCACCGAACTTGCCGCCAGCGCTGGCTTTCAGCCCGAGGCCTGCTGGCTGGATGACGACAACCTGTTCTCTGTTCACTACTTCACACTATAGCGGGATTGCGCAATTCGCCTACGAGAAACCCCTTACTCCACCTTCAGTATCCCCGAATATTGCGCTGCCCGCGCGCTCCCTAGAATGGACCCATCAAATGAATTGCTCCAACGAGAGCAACAAAC
>NZ_JBVBUV010000030.1:0-42632 GCF_057445395.1 Litorivivens sp. | reverse complement strand
GTTTTTATGATGCTGGCGGGCATCAACTTTGCCGAACACTTCTTTACCTGGCGAACCAAACGGCTCTACCACTACCTGCGCGACTCCGAAACCCGCTTCTACTTGCTCGCCGTGGCGTTCGCTGCAGTCGTGGCGGCCGGCTTTCTCAGTTTAACCAACACCTACTCACCACAGGACAGTCTGATCCTGGGTATATTCCATACGGTGTCCATCGCCACCACCACCGGCTTTGCTGCAGCCGACTTCTCGGTATGGCCAACCTTTCTGCCCATCGGTCTTATACTGATGTCTTTTATGGGCGGCTGCGGTGGCTCAACTGCCGGCGGTATGAAAGTGGTACGGGTCATGCTGATTTCGAAACAGGGTGTGCGTGAACTGAAACAACTGATTCATCCCAACGCCATCATCCCGCTTAAGGTAGGCAACAAACGGGTAGACGCCAAAACGGTCAGTGCCGTATGGAGTTTCTTTGCCGTCTACATGTTCTCCTTTCTGCTGATTCTGTTGGTGCTGATGGCCTGCAATATGGACTACATCACCGCCTTTTCTGCCACCAGCGCCACCCTCAACAACCTCGGCCCCGGCTTAGGTGATGTCTCCGCAAATTACGGCGCCGTAACCCAGACTGCAAAGTGGGTGCTGTGCTACGCCATGCTGCTCGGGCGACTGGAAATTTTCACCCTGCTGGTACTGTTTACACCAGCTTTCTGGCGGCATTAACCGCGGCTATGAACCAGCGCGACAAATGGAACAAGCGCTACGCTACCGCCGACGCTCCCAGCAGTCGTCAAGCCTGCGAGGTGTTGCGGCGCAATGCCGCGTTACTGCCAGCCTCGGGCAGGGCACTGGATCTGGCCTGCGGTCTTGGCGCTAATGCCTTATTTCTGGCCGAGCGCGGCCTGGCCGTTGAAGCCTGGGATATTGCCGATGGTGCACTGGCCAAACTGGCGGACACAGCCGCGCACCAACAACTAGCCATTAAAACCCTTGCGCGTGATGCTGAGCAGCAGCCACCAGAGCCCACAAGTTTCGATGTTATTTGTGTAAGCCGCTTCCTACATAGGCCAACGCTGCCCGCGCTGCAGCGTGCGCTGCGGCCGGGCGGGCTACTGTTCTACCAGACCTTTAATCAGGACAAACCTCACGGCGGCCCCAGCAACCCCGACTTTCTGCTGATGCGCGACGAATTGCTGACAGTTTTCTCGGGCCTGCACCTGCGTTTCTATCAAGACTACGGTCAGCTTGGGGATACCGAACAGGGCAACCGCCATGAAACCCTGTTTGTGGGACAAGCACCGACCGTAGCGCCGAAGCGTTAAATGCGAATCGAGCTAACGTAACGCTTGCTTGTCATTTGTAAAACTCCATAGAATTAAGCGCTTGATTTGCCTGCTATACTTTCTCACTCAGGTTCGCAGGTGTTGTAGTCTTCTTTGCGCGCGGCCAATTCAATAACAAGCGCGCATCCGTACGCATAAGGGAGTCAATTATGCGCAGCCGGCAGTGGCTTTTGATACTGCTCACGCCTCTGCTGGTCGGTGTAATCGCCTATTCGCAGCTCGGTGTGTTGTATGGCCTGGCCGCAATTGCAGCGATCTACTTGCTCGCCTGCATTTACTTGATCAGCCGATGGTCGGAAGCGAAAGACACCGGTACCGCCTATAAACGCTACCTGGACCAGTTGCTGTTCGGGCTTGAAAGCAGTCCGCAATCGATTTTGTTCACCACAGCCGAAGGCAACATCGCCTACGCCAACGGCAACTTTTGCGAATTAATCGGCTTGGGCGGCAACGACCTGACCGGCAAAAACCTGCGTGATTACCGTGATATTGGTGTGCCGGACACACTTTTTGACGATGTAGGCGAAACTATTGCCAAAGGCGAAGAATGGCACGGCGAACTGTTCTTTGAGAAAGCCCCCCCTTCGGGTAAACACACCCTCACCACCTGTCGCCCCATCTTCAACGAAGACAATGAGTTCGTTTTCGTGCTGACGCTAATCGATGATATTAGCGACGAAAAGGTGTTTACCCAGCGGCTCTACATGAATGCCCACTACGATGCAGTGACCGGCCTCCCCAACCGCAGCCACAGTATCGAAAAACTTGAGCAGGCAACGCTGGCCGCCAAATCCCGCGAATCGTTTTTTTCACTGGTTTACATCAACCTCGACCGTTTCAAGTTACTGAACGACTCCCTGGGCCACAACGAAGGCGACCAGGTGCTCAACCAGATAGCGGGGCGCTTGCGCAACACCGTGCACAGCAACGATTTGGTCAGCAATCTCGGTGGCGACAAGTTTATGGTGCTGCTACAGAACCAGCGCGACGAAGACGCGGTGCGCAGTGTAGTGGCTATACGAAAAGCAATTGCGGAGCCGGTAGACGTAAGCGGTCAGGAACTGAGCCTGTCCGCCAGTATCGGATTGACCACCTTCCCAGACGACGCCAAAAACGCGCCAGATCTGTTGCGCAATGCCGAATCGGCCATGTACCACGCTCGTGAACAAGGCGGTGACGGGTTTTACCGCTACCGCCACGAAGTGGACAATCGCGCCGCCAGCCGTTTGGCCATGGAAAGCCATCTGCGCTATGCCATTGACCGCGATGAGCTTCATTTAGCCTACCAGCCAGTCATTTCCCTGGAACAAAATGAACTGGTTGGCGCCGAGGCACTGCTGCGCTGGCGCAACCGGGAGCTCGACAACCCGACGCCAGACATGTTTATCCCCATCGCCGAAGAAACTGGCCTGATCTTGCCCATTGGCGACTGGGTGCTGGAACAAGCCTGCCTGCAGGCCGTGGAGTGGCGGCGGCTAAACCCGAATTTCGTGATGGCGGTTAATATCTGTGCCAAACAATTTGAAAAAGGTCACATTCTCAATGCCGTAGAGCATGCGCTATCCGTTAGTGGCCTGCCGCCGCACTGCCTGGAACTCGAGGTTACCGAACGCCTGCTCATGGGTAACGACAGTCTGACCAAAAACCTGCTCTACCGCCTCAAAGACATGAATGTACGGTTGGCATTGGACGATTTCGGTACCGGCTACGCGTCACTGAGCTACCTGAAACAGTACCCCTTCGACCTGCTGAAAATCGACCGCAGCTTCATCGCTGACTGTCAGGAATCGGAGCAGAGTCGGCAACTGGTGCTGGCCATCGTCAGTATGGCTCACTCACTTGGCATGAAGGTCATCGGCGAAGGCGTAGAGCGGCTCGAGCAGCGCCGCCTGCTCAAAGATGTCGAGTGCGATATGGCTCAGGGCTATCTCTTTACCCCCGCCATTACCGCCGATCGCTTTACCAGCTGGGCAGACCAGTACCAGCAGCTGCAGATCAATTGACCCGGTTGACACTGAACACCACACACCCTTTTGCTTAAGCCCTTCGCGTAGGGCCCCGCCAGACGTTATAATTCCCGCCTTTTTGCACAAGACAGGTGGATATCACGTGAGCAAGGCAGACGTCAGTACATTTCAGGGGCTGATTCTCGCGCTTCAACATTTCTGGGCAGAGCGCGGTTGCGTGATTCTGCAGCCACTTGATATGGAAGTGGGGGCGGGCACTTTTCACCCCGGCACCTTCCTGCGCGCCATTGGCCCGGAAACCTGGAACAGCGCCTATGTGCAGCCCTGCCGCCGTCCCACCGACGGTCGTTACGGGGAAAACCCCAACCGACTCCAACACTACTACCAATTTCAGGTGGTGATGAAGCCCTCGCCCTTGGCCATTCAGGAAATCTACCTGGACAGCCTGCGCCATCTCGGCATTGATCCGGCAATCCACGATATCCGCTTTGTCGAAGACAACTGGGAATCACCTACCCTTGGCGCTTGGGGCCTGGGCTGGGAAGTATGGCTGAACGGCATGGAAGTGACCCAATTCACCTATTTCCAGCAGGTAGGGGGTCTGGAATGCTATCCAGTCACCGGCGAAATCACCTACGGCCTTGAGCGTATCGCAATGTATCTGCAGGGTGTGGATAGCATCTACGATCTGATCTGGACCAACGGTCCGGATGGCCCTGTGACCTATGGCGATGTGTTCCACCAGAATGAAGTGGAAATGTCCCGCTTCAATTTTGAAGAAGCCGACGTTGCAGAACTGTTCAAACAATTTGATCACTGCGAGGCCCAGAGCCAGCACCTGATTGAAAAAGGTTTGCCCTTGCCGGCCTACGAAATGGTGATGAAAGCGTCCCACGCTTTTAACCTGCTCGATGCCCGCCACGCCATCTCAGTTACCGAGCGTCAGCGTTTTATTTTGCGCGTGCGCACGCTGGCGCGCGCCGTCGCCCAGGCCTATTTTGACGCCCGCAAAGCCTTGGGCTTTCCCTTGGCACCAGAGAATCTGCGCAATGAAGTGTTAGCGGCAGAGGAGGCCAAAGCATGAAGCAGAACGATTTATTGATCGAAATTGGCACCGAAGAACTGCCGCCTGTCGCTCTGAAGGGCCTGCGCGACGCCTTCGCAAACAGCATAGAAAAACAGCTCAAGGACGCCGCGCTAAACTTTGCCAGCGCCGAACGCTTTGCCAGCCCCCGCCGCCTCGCCGTGTTGCTGCGCAGCCTCGACCAACAGGCTCCCAGTCAAACGCTGGAAGCGTGGGGCCCACCCGCCAAAGTTGCCTTCGACAAAGAAGGCAACCCGACCCGAGCCGCCGAGGCGTTTGCCCAAAAGAATGGTCTCGATATCGGTGAGCTGAAAAATCATATCGCCAACGACGGCAAGCAAGACAAGCTGTTCGTAAAAAACGAGCAGGCGGGTGCCCAAACCACCGCAATCATTTTCGACGTTATTGAAAAAGCCTTGGCGGCATTGCCTATTCCCAAGCGGATGCGCTGGGGCGCCAGCCGCGCCGAATTTGTACGCCCGGTACACTGGGTTACCGCCGTTTACGGCAGCGAAACGCTGACCGGTGGGGCGCTGAGCCTGACGGCAGGTAACACCACTCGGGGCCACCGTTTTCACGCGAACACTGAGCTTACCCTGGCCAGCGCAGCCGACTACGAGACGCTGCTGTTGAACGAAGGCAAGGTGGTCGCCAATTTCGAAAAGCGTCGCGACATGGTGCGCGAGCAGGTTATCGCCGAAGGCAAAAAGCTCGGCGGCAAAGCCGTGATCAGCGACGACCTACTGGACGAAGTAACCGCCCTGGTGGAATGGCCGGTGGCGCTGGCCGGTAGTTTTGAGGAGCGCTTTCTGAAAGTGCCCGCCGAAGCCCTGATCTCATCGATGAAAGAACACCAGAAGTACTTCCACGTGGTGGATGCTGACGGTGCACTAATGCCGCATTTTATCACCGTGTCCAATATAGAGAGCCTCGACCCCGGGCAAGTCATTGCCGGCAACGAAAAGGTTATACGCCCACGCTTGAGCGATGCGGCATTCTTCTTTGAGACCGACTGCAAAACCTCCCTATTTGATCGCCGGGAAAAACTGAAGTCCATCGTGTTTCAGGAAAAGCTCGGCACAGTGTTCGACAAGACCGAACGCATTGCTGCGCTCAGCAAGGTATTGGCAGAAAAGATCGGTGCCGATGTGACGCTGGCCGAACGCGCCGCGCTATTGTGCAAGAGCGACCTCGTGACCGACATGGTGTATGAGTTTGCCGATATGCAGGGCATCGCCGGTTTGTATTACGCCAACAATGACGGCGAGCCTGCGGACGTCGCCAAGGCGATGGACGAGCAATACCTGCCGCGCTTTGCCGGCGACAGCCTCCCAACAACGCAAACCGGCAGCGTGATCGCGCTCGCCGATCGTCTCGACACCATCACCGGCATCTTCGGTATCGGCCAGCCGCCCAGCGGTTCGAAAGATCCCTTCGCCCTGCGCCGTGCCTGCCTCGGTGTGTTGCGCATTATTGTGGAACAGAACCTGGAACTAGATCTGCGCGAATTGATCACCCAGGCCGCAAAACAGCACAGCGCGGTGAAAGCCGACGACGAGCTGATTAACACCGTACTGGCCTACATGATTGAACGCCTGCGTGCGGTTTACGACGAACAAGGCATTGCTGCAGAAGTGTTTATGGCGGTAACCGCCAAAAACCTGAGCGTTCCGCTGGATATCGACCGTCGCATTAAAGCTGTTAACAGCTTTACCACCTTGCCTGAGGCCGAAGCACTGGCTGCCGCCAACAAACGCGTATCCAACATTCTAGCCAAGGCCGAGGGTTTCACCACGAAAGCGGTTGACGACAAGCTGCTGCAAGAGGACGCGGAGAAAACACTGGCCGTTTCGCTGAAAAACGCCAGCGACACCTTCCAGCCACTTATTGAAAAGGGTGATTACACCGCAGCCTTGAAATCACTGGCCAGCTTGCGTGAGCCGGTCGATAACTTCTTCGACAACGTGATGGTGAATGCTGACGATGCAACCTTAAAAAATAATCGCCTGAGCCTGCTCAACCAACTGCGCGAGCTGTTCCTGCAAGTGGCTGATATCTCTCTGCTGGTGCGTGGTAAGAACTGATGCTGGTACTGCTCGATCGCGATGGCGTTATCAACGAAGATTCGGATAACTATATCCGCAGCGCCGAGGAATGGATTCCGGTATCGGGCAGTATCGAAGCGATCGCACGCCTGAGTCAGGCCGGCTATCGTGTTGGTGTGTGCACCAATCAGTCTGGCCTGGCGCGAGGCTACTTTTCCGCCGAGGACCTCAGCGCCATGCACCGTAAAATGTGCGCATTGGTGGGCGCCTGTGGCGGTCAGATTGACGGTATTTTTTTCTGCCCCCACCTGCCCGATGAAAACTGCGACTGCCGGAAGCCCTTACCAGGCTTGATCGACCAGGCCGCTGCAGCCTTTGGATGTTCGGTGAAAGGCGCTCCCTTCGTTGGCGACTCGATCAAAGACCTGCAAGCTGCCATTGCACGTGACTGCCAGCCCGTGCTGGTAAAAACCGGGAAGGGCGAGAAGAGCGCAGCGCAATTGTCTGAACATACATCACTGTCTCATACCCAGGTGTTTGCTAACCTCGCCGCCTTTGTTGAAGACTTACTCACGCAACGGTCGCAACCATGAACCTGTTTCTCACCACACCCGTACTTTTCCTCAGAACCCTGTTGTTCTATACCGGTTACATACTGCTGACCGGCTGGTTTAGCACCACCGGTGTATTGCTGTTCTGGTTTACGCCACTGGCCATCAGAGGTCGCTACCTGATCACCTGGAATCGCTGGGTGTTGATCTGGCTGCGCCTTACCTGTGGAGTAAAATTCCGGATCATCGGCAACATCCCCGAAGGCCACTATGTGGTGATGGCGAAACACCAGAGTCAGTGGGAAACCTTTTATCTGCAGTACGCATTTTTTCCAATAGGGATTGTGCTAAAGAAGGAACTTCTGAAGTTACCGTTTTTCGGCTGGGGTCTGAAACTGGTTGACCCCATCGCTATAGACCGAAGCAATCCCAAGGCGGCACTGCGCCATATTATGGAAGAGGGCACACAACGTCTTAAGGACGGGCGACGGGTACTCATTTTTCCAGAAGGTACACGCACGCCGATTGGCAAAAAGGGAACTTATGCCCGAAGCGGTGCCAATATGGCTATTGCTGCCGGCGTACCTGTCGTGCCCGTATCACACAACGCGGGCGTATGCTGGCCCGCAAAAAAATTCTTGAAGTACCCGGGCACCGTCACCGTCGTCATCGGTGAACCCATTGCCAGTGATAACACCAACAGTCGCGCACTCACTGCCCAGGTTGAGAGCTGGATTGAATCCGAGTTGGACACTATGCTCGACAAGCAAAGCCTAGCACCAGAGCTCGCCTGATCAGGTTTCATCTCGGGAATGCGGTTATCCCGACGTGGCAGACTTACGCACCCAATCACGCAGTGCAAGATAGTCCTTCAGCAACACCTCGGGTTCGTAAAACTCGCGCCCATCACGCATCCGCGTTGGCGTCAGAGCGGCGCGGAGACGTCCTGACTCGTCTATAAGATACAGGCGGAAGCCGTGAGCCACCTGATAGTCTTCATTGCCAACAGTGCCTGTTATTGTCGCTCGAATACCCAGACTACGCTCAAAGCTTTGCGCCTGCTTGGCGTCGTCAGCACGTAAGCCCACAAAGTCTGAGTCAAACCAGGGCACGTAGTTGGCCAGCGCTTCGACACTGTCGCGTGCCGGATCGATACTGTAAAACCAGATTTTGAGATCGCTAAACTCACCCTGCTCATCCAGCAACGATTGAAAGCGACTGAGGTCGGCAAGCAGGGTAGGGCAGACATCAGGGCAGTAGGTAAAACCGTAACTCACCAAATGCCACTGCTGTTGAAAGCTGGAACGGTCTACCAGCCCCCCGGAATGATCACGCAATTGAAATTCCGCTAATCTTTTCGGTGTAGGTAGCACAGCACCCTGAATAGGCGGCGCAACCTCCTGCGGCGAGCCGAGAATAGAGAGTGCAGCGGCAAACGAAAGCAGCAGCACGGCGCCGCTTATTAACAGGCTGTTACGTGCGGCGTTCATTTTCCGCCAGCGAGGAATTCCAGACGATTGAGATAGATGTAATCGGCTTCAATAGCGATAAATACGATAAACACCATGATCGCCAGTGTCGGCAACAACAGGGCCACCTTCAGGGTTGCCGGCTCCCAAGCAAAATGCATAAACACGGCTATGATCAAGCCGGCTTTCAGAAACATAAAAATCAGAATAAGCGTCCAGCGCAGCACACCCTGAAACTGAAAGTAGTCGACCATATAGGACAGGGTGCTCAATACAAACAGCAATATCCAAACCTTGAAGTACAGACCGATGGGATGCTCTTGTCCGTCGTGGCTGTCAGTGCTACTTACAGAACTCATAAACCACTCCTTACCAGAGGTAGAAAAACGCGAAGATAAACACCCACACCAGATCTACAAAGTGCCAGTAGAGCCCGGTAATCTCTACAATCTGAAAACCCTTTGTGTCGTAGTGGCCTCGCAGAACCTTAATTGCGACGATCGTGAGATAGATTACCCCCGCCGATACATGCAGTCCGTGAAAACCAGTGATCATAAAAAAGACAGAACCAAACTGGGCTGCGCCCATGGGGTTGCCCCAGGGTCGAACACCTTCCTCAATCAGTTTGCTCCACTCAAAAGCCTGCATACCGACAAAGCTGGCACCCAGCACGGCGGTCGCTAACATCAACTTGAAAGTTGCCGATTTACGCCCCTGATAAGCGCAGTTAACAGCCATTGCCATGGTGCCGCTGCTGGTGATCAGGATAAAGGTCATTATCGCAATCAGCAGCAAGGGCACGTTGGTACCACCCACGTGCAAGGCAAAAACTTCACTGGCCAGCGGCCATTGGTCGGTACTGGCCATGCGCGCGTTCATGTAACTGATCAGAAAAATACTGAAAATAAACGTGTCACTGAGCAGGAAGATCCACATCATCAACTTGCCCCAGGACAGCTTGAAGGTCTCCCTGTCGGCCGACCAATCGTTGACCATGTGTTTCCAGTAAGTGAGGTTTTCCTGTGTCGATGTCGTGGCCATTGGATTACCCCAGTCCGCAGAAAGCGGCGATGATTGCGTAGGTCTCTGGCGTTCGTGTCAGCATAAAGAACAACACCAACCAGAGCACAAACAAATAGTGCCAATAGGTCGCACAAGTGCGCAACGCCGCAGTGGCGTTAGTACCTGTCAGTAAACCCTGAGTTACCCAGGCCAGGGCGGTAAGGCCGCCGACGACGTGCAGTGCATGCACTGCGGTAAGCATATAAAAGTAGCTATTGGCTGGGTTATCTGACAGCCCGTAGCCCAGGCCATAAAGAAATTGCCAAACCGATATCTGTAGCAAGACAAACACGATTGCAAAGACCGCGCTGGCCACTAA
Organism: Litorivivens sp.; assembly: GCF_057445395.1. Classification (NCBI taxonomy): domain Bacteria; kingdom Pseudomonadati; phylum Pseudomonadota; class Gammaproteobacteria; genus Litorivivens; species Litorivivens sp. The sequence goes on along the minus strand of NZ_JBVBUV010000030.1, from coordinate 32,795 downwards.
CAGGGTTACTCTCACACGGTTTTGTCGAGCGTGCGCTGCGCCGTGGATGGCAAGACTCGCCAACAGCAGCACCCCAGTATTAACCCATAGCTTCAGGGAGTCGGTAAAGGGCTGCCAGGGTTCGCCGGCCAACGCCTGAAAATCCTGGAACTGGGAGCGCTCGATAAAGGTCACAAAGAACAGCAGGAACAGAATCGTGATGGCGCCCAGCAACATGCGCAGGGCAATAACACCGGGTGGGTGGCCGCTATCGATCAACGGCACCTCTCCGGCCGGCTCCGGGAGCCAGGGTTTATCGGTAAAAATCTGCGTCCAGCTCATACCGTTCTCCTTTTGCCGAGCCACTCAGGTTTCGTGGCTTTTACGGCCGCCGGGTTCGTAGTCTACATCCTCTTCTGGCGTACTCTGGGGAATAAAATCCTTACGCGCACCGGGCACACTGTAATCGTAGGCCCAACGATAGACGGTGGGCAGTTTGTCGCCCCAATTGCCATGTCCTGGCGGCACATCGGGCGTGTGCCATTCCAGCGAAGCCGCCCCCCAGGGGTTGCGTTCGGAGCGCGAACCACGACACACTGTCCAGATCACGTTGAAAATAAACACTAGCTGAAACAGAGCAACAATAATTGCGGCCAGTGTGATGTCCTCATTCATCGAATGCACCGAGTCGGGCATAAAAGAGGAATCTCCCAGCGCGTAGTAACGGCGCGGCACACCGAGAAAACCGAGATAATGCATAGGCAGGTAAATTGCGTAGGTGCCGAGGAAAGTTCCCCAAAAATGTATCTTACCCATACCTGTATGCAGCTGTTTCCCGCTAATTAGCGGGAACCAGTGATATATGGCGGCGAACAACACCATGATAGGCGACACACCCATCACCATATGAAAGTGAGCGACTACGAAGAAAGTGTCAGATAGCGGCAGGTCGATAACCACGTTGCCGAGAAACAGCCCACTCAGACCACCGTGCGTGAATGTAAAAATAAACCCTATGGCGAACAGCATGGGCACTGTTAAATGGATATTTCCCCGCCATAGTGTGAGCACCCAGTTGTAAACCTTGATCGCGGTAGGTACGGCAATGATCAGTGTGGTGGTGGCAAAGAAAAAACCAAAATAGGGATTCATGCCGCTCACGTACATATGGTGAGCCCAAACGACAAAGCTTAAGCCACCGATAATCACAATGGCCCACACCATCATGCGGTAACCAAAAATGTTTTTTCGCGCATGCACGCTGAGCACATCACTAATCATGCCAAAAGCGGGAAGCGCCACGATATAAACTTCCGGGTGCCCAAAAAACCAGAACAAATGCTGAAACAGGATGGGGCTACCACCTTCGTGTTCCAGTGGCTCACCAAGCGAAACAATCGCCGGCATAAAAAAGCTGGTACCCGCAAGCGTATCAAACAACATCATGATTGCGCTGACCAGCAAGGCAGGGAATGCAAAGAGACCAAGAATGGTCGCGGTAAAAATACCCCACACGGTCAGCGGCATTCGCATCAGCGTCATACCCCGGGTTCGCGCCTGAAGCACGGTGGTAACGTAGTTGAGCCCCCCCATGGTGAAGGCGACGATAAATATCGCCAGAGAAACTAACATTAACACTATGCCGCTCCCGACACCGGGAGTTCCCTCGAGAATTGCTTGCGGAGGGTAGAGTGTCCAACCTGCGCCAGTGGGACCACCGGGCGCAAAAAAGCTGGCAAGCAACACGATAACTGACAACAGATAGAACCAATAGCTAAGCATGTTGAGATAGGGAAATACCATATCTCTGGTGCCGACCATCAGAGGTATCAGATAATTGCCAAAGCCTCCCAGCAGCAGTGCGGTGAGCAGATAGATCACCATGATCATCCCATGCATGGTGACAAACTGCAGATAGCTGTTCGGGTTGATGAAATCGAATTGATCTGGATAGCCCAACTGTAAGCGCATCAAAACCGACAGCGCCAGCGCAATCAGGCCAACGAAGATGGCGGTGCTGGCGTACTGAATGGCAATTACCTTATGGTCCTGACTCCAGATATATTTGCCGATAAACGTTTTCGGGTGATGAAGATGGGCTTCCTGATCGGCAATGGCGACGTGACTCATGGGCGATCACCCCCAGTAGAAGAAACGGATAGATTAGCTGAACCCTGCGGCGCTAACGTGGCAATGTAGGCAAGCAGGTCGTCCAGCCTCTCAGGGTTCTGGATGGTTCGGGTCATCAATCGCATCTGCGTGCCAAACTGATCTTCAGGATGAGTGCCGCGCCATCCCATACTGTAGTGTTTGAGCTGACGATACAGATACCAATCTGCCTGGCCCGCCAGACGCGGTGCACTTAACAGACCTTTACCCTGCGCCTCCACGCCGTGGCAGGCCACACACACCTCGAACACAGCTCCGCCGGCTTTTGCATTGCCGCTATTGCGACTCGGCGGGCTCGCAACCGGGGGTAGCGACTGTATGTAAGCCAGCAGATTGCGTTCATCGGCTTTATCACTAACCGTATACGCCATCGACACCATCTGCTGACCGATTGTGTCGCGGGGATGAGCTCCGCGTATTCCATCGCGGTAGTAGCGTAATTGGCGCGCCATATAGTCAGCACTGAGTATACTTAGGTTGGGAGCATTGAAGTTCTGGTTGCCAGCCCCGTCTGCGCCGTGGCAAACCGCGCAGTTACTGTAAAGCTGTTTACCTGCAATCAGATCGGCGTTATGCATCACCTGCGTTTGCGCAAAGGTTGGATAGCCTTGCAGCCACTGTTGGAACTTTTCCGCAGATTCAACCACCACGGTGCCACGCATAGTGAAGTGGGCGAGACCACATAGCTCTTCACAGAGAATGTCGAATTCACCCTCACGGGTTGGTTCAAACCACTGGTAGGTTTCGGTGCCGGGCACCAGGTCCATCTTCACGCGAAACTGTGGCACAGCAAAGTTGTGCAGCACGTCGTTGGAGCGCAGCAACAGCTTGACCGACTGATTAACCGGCAAATGCAGGCGCTGGCTGTTAACCAGAATATCATCGCGACCAGCGGGGTCAGTGGGATCAATGCCGAAGGGGTTCTCTGGCGATACAAAGCGCGCGTCGGCACCGCCCAATGCATTGTCTTTGCCTGGAAGCCTGAAAGTCCACTGCCACTGTTGGCCAATGGCCTCAACGATCAAGGCGTCGGCAGGTGCGTTAATAATACGCCCCCAGGCAATCAGGCCCGGGGTTAGCATGGCGACTACGCCAATGGTGGTGATAATGGTCAACCAGCTTTCTAGTGATTTATTTTCCGGCTCGTAGTGTGCCTTGTTATTACCATGCTTCCGGTATCGCCATACCACCCACGCTAGAAACAGGTTCACCGCGATAAACACAGCGCCCGTAACCCAGAAAGAAATTTCTATGGTGGTATCAATAGACTGCCAGTTCGACGCGATGGGTGTCAGCCACCACGGACTCAGCAGATGAAAGAGCACAGTCACGACAACCAGCCCCAGAATAATCAGCGCGATAACCATGTCGCTTCCCTATGGCGTTTGACCTGACGCATACCAGAAGACAGATACAGCAAGGCATACTGACAGGTATCGTTTTTATCATTGGGCTTACACGGTCTTCACTGGCAGCACCCCGACAGGGTCAGTCAATGCCCGGTTCGCCTTTTCTGATTTACTGCGTTAAGTACAACGTGATGGCGCTAAGCATCGGTCAGTTTTTCCTTAAACCGACGTCGAATTACTATAGACGAAAAACATAGGTTGCACAGGGCGTTTGTTCAAAATCTCTATAAGGCACGTACTTTGGTTTAGCAAATAGCGCTTTTAATACTCTAGGGAAATTAAAACGAGTTTTAACATTCTTATTCGCGTTAAGAACACAAAAATGAAACCAGCCTCAGTCAATACGAAAAAGGTCTAAAAAACATTTTTTATAGTTTTAATTGTTCATAGCGAGTATCCACAGTTGTTGTACAGTAATAAAAGGTCTGACTTTTCAGACAATCCGTACAAAGGATTTCACCAAAACCTGTTTTAATGGAGGGTGTGTATGGAACGGCACTATTTTATCAGTGACGATCTGGACGAACTTGATCGCGTAGAAGCAGAGCTGGAATCCGAAGGTATGGACAAGCCTCAGATTCATGTTTACAGCGAAGATGATACCGGTGTTGAAACGCACGAGCATCTGCACAATATGGAAGCGGTGCTGAAGAAGGATGTGGTTTATGGCACTGAACTCGGCGCCGTAATCGGCGTTGCTGCAGCCGCACTGGTGTTGCTGGTCGCTTGGGTCACGGGCTTGCCAGAAACAGTCACTTGGATTCCCTTCGTATTCTTGGCCATTGTGGCATTGGGTTTCTGCACCTGGGAAGGCGGGCTTTTCGGCATTCAGGAAATGCACCACGATTTCAAACGGTTTCAGGACGAAATCAAAGCCGGAAAACATGTGCTATTTGTCGACATTGACGCCAATCAGGCCTCAGCGCTGCAACGCGTTATTGCAAGACACCCAAGCCTTCGAGCAGCGGGTACCGGCTCAGGCACGCCGGCCTTCGTAATCACGGCTCAACGCAAGTGGAAGGAATTCGTCCACAGCATGCCCTGATAACTCTTTGACTGACACTACGCCGATCTGGGACGCAGGTCGGCGTTGCCACGTGTCATCTATTGCTATCGTCCTTCTCGCAAACCACTTACCTACCAGCAACGTATAGCGATGCCATCGCTGCGCGGCTCGCCAAAAATGGCCGAGGGAAACAGCGCATTGAAGCGGGTAATGTAGTACTCCTCACCGAGGATATGACGCGCCAGATAGACTCCACCCCGCCACTGAGATCCTGGGGGATCTGGTCATCGTTGTTACCCACGCCTCGCCTATCCATCCGCGCTGTTATTGTGCTGTTAGGATGCTGAGTGAATTGCAAATTTGGCACATCGGCACGCAGGCCAACCAAACTTGAAATCCCTTTTCCCAATTCATTGAACAAAAATGCCACAAAGAAAATCGGGGCGTCCTACAGCAATTCGGCTTTGCGTAGGGCTGTGATTACAACGTCTTCAAGCATAGCTGCCGTGAACGCGATATCCGCACTGCACGGCATTGCCAGTGCCAGGCGGGTAAGCGCCGCGCTGCCGCGAGCCATAGAATCTGATTTCATGGATTGGATTCTTCGAATAAGGAACCTACTTATTCGTAGGTAATCTGGCATGGCAGGGGACAATCCGTATCTGGCATACGTACTAGTCCAAACTGTCTACGCACGCCGTTGTATATATAGAACTGTTATTTAATCAATATATTACAGTGAGTTACCGTTACACAGATGCTATCAATCACGCCGGCGGCAGGCCCTCAGTTGCGCCCGTTATTGCGGCGGAGAAGTGACTAGTTTATAACCTACTTGCTGGTAGGCTGCGCACCGGATAGCCAAACCCGGGCTCCAGTATCGCAACCATTTACACGCTCACAAAAAGGAAATGGCATGACTCAGCAATGCAGTACCAGTCCTAACAGCCCCGTAATCGTCACCGGCGCGGCATCCGGCATAGGCTTGGCCTGCGCCGAGGCGCTGGTTGCAGCAGGTCGTCCGGTCGCGCTGTGGGACATCAGCGATACGGTGATCGCCAGCGCCGAAAAGCTCGCGCAGACCAGCGGCAGGGCATGCATTGGTTGTGTTGTCGACGTGGCCAGCGTAGCTGCCCTCAGGGCTGCGGTTGTCCAATCTCGCGCCGCGCTGGGGCCTATTGGTGGCCTGGTGCACGCCGCTGGTGTTGCCGGCGTCGGCCCATTGGATCAACTGGAACCAGCCCAATGGGATACTGTGATCAACATCAATCTGCGCGCTGAGATTTTTCTTGCCCAGGCTCTGCGCACCGATATGAAATCCCTGCCAGGTTCAGCCATTGTCGGCATCGCTTCTATCAATGCCACGCTTGGTAATGCAATGAACCCCAGCTACAGCGCCTCCAAGGGCGGCATGCTGGCGGCAAACAGGGCGCTGGCCGACGATCTCGCCCAAGATGGCATTCGCATAAACAGTGTGTCACCGGGCCAGATTCAGACCCCTATGATTCAACAGGCAATGGATGCTACGCCCGGCCTGAAGGAAAATTTTGAGCGCCGCATTCTGCTGGGCAGGCTGGGTGCGCCGGAGGAGGTCGCCAAGGCCGTACGCTTTCTTATGTCCGACGATGCCAGTTACATTACCGCCGCTGAGCTGGTAGTGGACGGCGGCAATATTTCCTCGCAACACTAGAACTGTATCAAATTCCGCGGCGTGTCCCTCGTGCATAATCGGGCCGGCTAGCCGAGTTACCATTTCACAAGGAAGGTCGAATGAAACAGTTCGTACTGTTAGTAACCGTTTTACTGCTGGTTATCCTGGTATGGAGCCAGCTCGATACACCGGAGAAAACCACACCCACAGCGCGTATCATTTCCGTTGAGGGCAATGGCGAAGTTGAGGTGGTTCCAGATATTATCCGGCTGCATTTCAATATCACGGCTTTTCACGACAGCGACGTTGCAGTCGCCAAGGCGGACGTAGATCAGCGCGCTTCCGCGGCGGCGCAAGCTCTCATCAAGCTGGGGGTGAAAGAGGCCGATATCTCGTCCTCCTCTTTTCAGGTAAACATCGTTGAAGACTATCGCCGCAGCGAACCGAGAACACGTGAACAGCGGGTTAGTCGCGCCGTCGAGGTGGTATTGCGTGATACCACACGCTACAACGCCGCCCTGCAGGTACTGGTAGATAGCGGCATTTCAGAGATCACCCATATTCAACCCGACGTCTCCAACTACGACGCCCTGAAGCAGCAGGCTCTTGCCAGCGCCGCTGAGGACGCTCGCAAGCAAGCCGAGTTTCTGGCTGACCAATTCGACGCCCGACTCAGTCGTGTTCACAAGATAGGAAGGCAAAACATACAAAGGCATTTCGGCCTGGAAGAGGTGATAACCACATCAGCCAAGCAAGATATGGCCGCACCGCAAGCACCTCCTCACGAATTTAAACCCGGGAAGGTGAAAGTCACTTCTCATGTGTATGCGGAGTTTGAGCTGGAAAACTAGCCCACCGTGATGGCGGGCGCCGTTCTGGTCGGAGTTACACCGCCTGTTTTGCGGCTTCGGAAACAGGCTTCGAGGCAGGCTTGCTGACTCGAAGCTTTGCCAGGTCGGTAGCCAAAAACCGCGTCAGCACACTGTGTTCCTCTTCCGGTGACTGCTTCCACCCATAAATCGCAGGCTTTTCCCTTTCTATTACCAGCGAGTCAAATACCAACCAGTCGTAGATTGCCAGAAGGTTGCACAGGTTGCTGCCGGAATTTTTACCGCGCGCGTGGTGATGATGGTGCTGGGTCGGAAAGGTCAGTATGTGGCAGAGACCGTACATGGTTTTTCGCACCCATGCCTGAGGGTGATTAAGAAAGTACAGGTCATAGTTCCAGTTCACATGGTTGTGCGCAGCCCACAACCCCTTGATCGCCGTACCCACCAAAAACACTTCCGTCAGACCGAGGTAAACACAAAAAAACTGGAACCAGTAATTAGGCATGATGAACCACCACAACCAATGCTCCACGAAGGTTTGGGTAACACTAAGCTGGCCTCTGCCGTCATTGCCGCCCGACAGGTGATGCGGGCGATGGCCCATTTTGAACAGCGCCTGCAGCCGCTGCATGTGTTGGCTTTTCGGCCGGCGCGCGTGGGCAAACCAGTGGCCTATACCGTGCAGAAATTCTTCAAGGGCAATATAGCCGAGCAATACCCACCAGAAATTGGCCGCCTCAAAATCGGCGAGCACGCCCTGCCATTGGGGCACCAGAAGACCGCCGATAAAAGCGGTAACGAGCACCAGTGCAGGGCGCTGCACCAGCACCATCACGGTAGCGGTCAGCAGAGCCATATTCCAGTCTTCCCGGGTTTTGCGCCCGTCGCGGGTGCGCCCGGCCAATACCTCCCACACCATGGCGACAACAATAAACAGTAGGACGAGATTTTCGGGTTTTATGGTTAAGTCTGGCATGGTTCACCTCCTGAGCAGTGATTGCCAGCTTAGCCCGCACGTGATATTTGTAAATTGAATGTTTTGTATATGTTATATCCATGAAGCTGAATTTACGTGGCATAGACCTGAACTTACTGACGATTTTTGACAGCCTGATGGATACCGGCAAGCTGTCTGCAACCGCCGCCGATCTGGGGATGAGCCAGCCAGCAGTGAGCGCCGCATTGCAGAGGCTTCGCCTGACGTTTGGTGACGAACTGTTTATCCGCCACCGCAGTGGTATGCAACCCACACCGCGCGCCCACCTGCTGCACACCGATATTCGCGAGGCGCTGCACCTGGTTAGGCGGGCTGTAAGCACCGAACCCATGTTTAACCCAGCGACAGCCGACCGCAGTTTTACCCTGCTCAGCGACGTGTTTTTTGAAAGCACTGTGATTGGCGAACTGCTGAACCGCCTGAGCGATATAGCACCCGGAGTGCGAATCGACACAAGCCCACTAGCACCAGAAGATCCGGCATCTACACTGACCAATCTCAAAGGCGACCTGATATTGGACTACGCCACACACAGTAGCACCCAGCTGTGTTCAGCACAGGTAAGCGTGGAACGGTTAGTGGTCATAGCAGCTCGTGCACACCCTCGAATCCAGAGTGCGCCAACACTCGAAGAGTTTCTATCTGAGGCCCATGTCATCCTGTCGCGACGCCACGGCAGGCTGACATCTCTGGAGTATGCACTTGGCAACATCTCTTTAAACAGGCGGATTCGCGCCACCCTGCAGAGCTATTCCTCAATGCCCATTGTGGTGGCTAACACCGATTGTCTGGCCACCGTACCGCAACGACTCGGCACGCTCTATGAACAAGCCTTTGACGTTCGCTGCTACCCCTTTCCGGTGGCAATGGAACCCGTTCCTGTGTATATGTACTGGCCGCGGGTGCTTGATCAGGACCCGGCACACCGGTGGTTCCGGCAACAACTGTCTGCCGTACTCGCCTCAGGGGAGGGTGTGAGCGGTTGAACTTACAAACGATTGCTTGTCTGCTATCCCTTATATTGTCTGGTTTTCGTGTTTAACCACTAAGAACTTAAGGAAATTTACCGTTTGGAACCTCTAGTCATACTGCTCGCGTTTGTCGCCGGTCTGGGCTTTCGCGCGCTGGGTTACCCACCGTTGCTGGGTTATCTGTTGGCAGGTTTTGTGGCACACGCGCTGGGGCTCGGCCAGGGACAAGCCGTGGGGACCATTGCCGACCTCGGTATTACGCTGCTGCTGTTTACCATCGGCCTGAAGCTGAACCTGCGTGAATTGATCGCGCCCCAGGTGTGGGGCACCGCCACCCTACAGATGATCGCCGTGGTGCCGCTCACCTGGCTAGCGCTGACGGGCGCCGGACTTCTGATACCGTCGCTGGCGCTACCCAGCCCTGAAGCAGGCCTTACCCTGGCCTTTGCACTGTCATTCTCCAGCACGGTGTTTACCACCAAAACCTTTGAAGAGCGCGGTGAAGCGGTCGCCATTCACGCCGCCATTGCCATCGGCATTCTCATCATTCAGGACCTGTTTGCCGTGACATACCTGGTTGCGGCTTCGGGCAAATTTCCCAGTGTGTACGCGCTAGCACTGGTGGCACTGCCGCTGTTGCGACCGCTTCTTGGCCGCTTGCTGGTATCCGTGGGACACGGCGAGTTACTGGTTCTATTTGGTTTTGTCGTCGCCCTGGGTGGCGCCGGCCTGTTTGAGGCGGTCAATCTGAAAGGTGATTTAGGGGCCCTAGTCATCGGCATGCTGCTGAACAGCCATGACAAGAGCACTGAGCTCTACAAAAACCTGATTCAGTTTAAGGATATCTTTCTGATAGGTTTCTTCCTTCAGATCGGATTTAACGGCCTGCCGGGCGGCGAAATGTTGCTGGTTGCCTTTATGCTAGGCGCGTTAATTGTGTTGCGCCCAGTGGTGTACTTGTGCCTGCTTATTTGGCTGCGGCAACGCGCCCGCACCTCGCTGCTCGCCGCGCTGTCGCTTGCCACTTACAGCGAATTTGGCTTGATCGTCGCTCAATTGGCGACCAAAGAGGGCATTATAGACTCGGCTTGGGTTACCACCATTGCGCTGGCGTTGGCGATCTCGTTCTTTGTAGCAACACCACTAAATAACCGCGCTCGGGATATCTACGCCCGTTTTTCCGGTAAGTTGCAAGGCTGGGAGCGCGGGCCGCGCAGCACTGAGGAATCGGTCAACACCCTCAGCGATGCCGACATTGTTATTGTCGGCGCGGGCCGGGTGGGTACCGGTGCCTACCGCTATTTGGACGAACGCTACCCTGGCAATGTGGTCTGTATTGAAGAAAACAAAGACAAAGTGGCGGGGCTAATGGCCGAAGGTATCAACTGTGTGCACGGCGATGGCAACGACCGGGATTTCTGGCAATTGGCCAGCCTCCCTGCACGCAAGTTGATACTGGTCAGTCTGACGAATCACCGGGAAAACATGGGCGTGGTAAAACTTCTTCAAAATGAACGATTTAAGGGGCAGCTCGCGGTGGTATCGCGGTATGCAGATGAAGAGCAGGAAATCCGGGAGGCCGGCTGCATAACCTTCAATCTCTATGCCGAGGCCGGTCACGGTTTCGCCGAACACGTGCTGACCCAAATCCAGCCCGCTAACTAAAGGGCACGTTTTCAGTTAGTTACGCGAAAGAAGCGCAGTAGCGTGAATCAACTATACTTATGCATACCGCGCTGAGATGAGTTCCTAGCGCCCAAACAGATTGGACGCGATGGCTTCAAAACGCTCTCTAACTAATGCCCCATCCCGCCGACCAGTGCAGATATTGCTGGCCGAGGACTGTCTCGGCGACGTAATTCTGGTTCGACGCGGCCTGGAAAAGCTGAACATCCCCTTTGAGTTGAGCGTAGTGGATGACGGTGAGCAGCTTCTCAACTATCTGGTAGATGCGCTTCGCCTTGAAGGGTGCAAACAGACCGTACCTACCCCTGACTTGGTTCTTATCGACCTGAATATGCCCAAGCTTGACGGCTTCAAAGCACTGGAACTGATAGCCCAAAAGGAAAACTATAAGGAGTTACCATTGGTTGTGGTGTCCTCCTCCTCCAATCCCGAAGATATACGCCTTGCTTATGAACTTGGCGCACATGGATATATCGATAAGGCGCTCGGACCAGCGGCGTTCATTGAACGGCTCCAGTTTTTAGAGCACTATTGGCGGCGAGAAGGTCTGCTCATCGCTGCAGGCAGTAAATCCAGACATTAATACTGGCATTTTTCGCAATATCGATTGCCAAGAAAGTAAAAAAACCAAAGGACGGCGATCTACTCTATGGGCTACCAGCGATTGTGCAAAGGGCTCGCCGTAGTCTGCGCCAGCCTCGCCATCATTTTATCCGCAACGGTGCTAGTCGGCTGGCACACTGCCAACGTGGATCTGGTCAACCTAGCGCTCGGCAACATGGCGATCCACTACCATACAGCGCTCGGTGGGCTGCTCGCTGGGCTCGCTCTGATTACCTACCAACGGAAAAAGCCTCATCTGACTACCGCGCTGGCACTGCCCGTCTGTCTCATTGGACTACTGCATTTTGTACAGTTCATCAGCAAGTCGCGCTGGCACATCGATCATTGGTTTCACGCGATAATTGAAAATAGCGCATTCACTAACACACTAAACCTAGCACCAACAGTATCCATTGCATTGATGGCTTTTGGTGCGGCCTTAGTGTGGTGGCCACACCGCGAGCACGACCCGGATGCCGCGTACGCTCTGCGGGCAGTTTGCTTATCACTGTTTGCCATTTGCCTGGTCAGTAGCTGGGCTTTATACGATCAAAACCAGGGTCTTTACGGCTGGGGCAATATCGCACGTATGGCTCCTGGTAGTATTTTGATCTTCGTACTACTCGGAATTTCGGGTCTATGTTGCACCGTAAGTGCAGCGTATAACAAATACCGACACCGCTTCATCCAGATGGTTGTCAGCGTGCTGGTGCCGCTCGTCATTGGTCTCTCCATCATGCTGTGGGCGGCACTAGGCAAAACAGAAGCTCGCCATCTTGGAGAAACTATTCGCCAGGAAAGCGCCATGACCCTCAGTGGTCTGCGTCATTCACTTCGCTCTCAGGCCTATTCTCTTCGTCGAATGGCCAACCGGCTCGCACGCAGTGCTGAGCCTGATCTGGCCGCCTGGCGACTCGATGCTGAAATGTACCTGTTAGACCACCCGGGCATGATTGCGCTGGCACGAGTTTCCGGCATTCCTCAAAACGTAGAGTGGATAGTTAGTGAACAAGCCCCGCAACAGATTCAGCCTGATGTTATACAGAAGGCTTTGAGCGAAGCTGGTAGGGCAAGCGAGCGATTAGCCATTTCCAACCCGAGTTTGCTGCGTGAAGGAAGCGGGCAGTTCATCATGGCCAGCCCAGCAAGTCGTGGTGACAAAAACACGGCTGTACTCGCTGTATTCGACGGTGCAGCACTGTTGCAAGGTGTATTTTTTCACGAGTATCTTGATCTAATGCACCTAACGGTATCGCTAGGCGGGGATCGCCTCTTCGAAACGACGGCCAAACAGGATGAGTTTCGTCGGTTTTGGGCGATAACTGACCAGGTGGAACTACTTGGTAAAACGTGGACATTAGAGGTCTGGCCAACGGCTCACTACTACAATGACATACACACAAACCTTCAAGACATGGTGTTAGTGTCCGGGCTTATTATCGCTGTGCTTTTGGTGATTACATCCCAGCTTCTATTACGATCCGATCGCAATTCAGATCTGTTGCGCACAAAAGAACGCCAGCTCACCCTGTTACTCGACAACGCAGGAGAGGGGATTTTCGGCCTAGATGCTGAGGGAAGAACAACTTTTCTTAACCAGGCCGCAGAGAGAATTACTGGCTACTCAGCCAAACAAATGCTCAACAAAAAACAACATTCCATCTTGCATCACTCGCACGCGGACGGGCGTCCTTACCCTGAAGAAGAGTGCAATATCTACCGCGTTCTGAAAGAGGGTGGCCAACATTTCGAACGCAACGAGGTATTTTGGCGTCCTGATGGAAAATGCTACCCAGTGGAATATACAAGCTCTGCGGTTGTAAATCATAAGGGCACGATCACCGGCGCAGTTACCGTATTTCGCGACATCTCAGAATTGAAAGAAATTGAGAACAAACTCCGCGCCATTAACGAGGAGTTAGAGAATTTTGCCTATCTCGCGTCCCACGATCTGAAAGCCCCGTTGCGAGTCATCCACAATGCTTCGCAATGGTTAAAAGAGGATCTCGCCGAGCACTTACGTGACGAGGATCGAGAGAATCTCGATCTGCTGCAGAATCGCGCCAACCGGATGGAGCGCCTGCTCGATGATTTGCTGCAATACTCACGAATAGGGCGGGTCACCGACGATCGCTTCCGTGAAAAAATTAGCGGTACGGAGATGATGGAAAATATCGTCAACCTGCTAGCCACACCAGAAGACGTTGTGCTAAATATTTCTGAAAATTTTGCAAATATCGCGAACGCACGTATGCCACTACAACAGATCCTATATAACCTAATTGGCAATTCGATCAAGCACCGAGAAGGCCGCTCACTGCGTATCGACGTCGACGTAAAAACAGTGGGCGACAGCTATATCTTCACCGTGGCAGACAATGGTCCCGGCATTCCGGCTAAGTATCACCAGCGCATTTTCGATATTTTTCGAACCTTGAAACCACGCGATCAAGTGGAAGGTAGCGGCATCGGCCTGTCAGTTGTTAAGAAATACGTGACATTGTATGGTGGTAGAATCGAGGTACATTCGGCAGTAGGCGAAGGTTGCTGCTTTACCATTACGTGGCCAATATCACCTCAGCAAGCCAACAGATAATGAATCAAAAAAACATAAACATACTGCTGCTCGAAGATGACGATGGCGATGCCAAAGCTCTACAGCGCGCACTCCGCAAGGCAAAATTAGATAACGCCGTCCATCGTGCGATTGATGGTGTTCATGCACTGGATATTCTTCTGGGTAGAAACGGTCAGGAAAAATTAAACGGCCCACACCTGTTGCTGGTTGATATCAATATGCCCCGCATGGACGGCATCGAATTCCTAACCGAATTGCGCCAGATACCCGGCTTAAATCGAACCGTTGCATTTATGCTAACCGCATCAGCACGTGAAGAAGATACCATGGCTGCGTATGACCTGAATGTTGCTGGCTACATTCGTAAAACAGAAGCAGAGCTTCTGAAGCTGGTGGAATTACTAGACTGCTACCAGCGTGTAGTGCGGTTTCCTACCTTAACTAGTTTTTCAAAGAATCGCATGGACACCGATTCTTGACGAATACAAAAGCAATTCAATGTCAGCTCGCCATGACAACTAGCCAAGGTTCTAGTAGGTCATTATTTCTGGCCCTGCCTCTTGCCACTAAACCTGTATTTATATACAGTTAGATAGACGAGCGACCATCAGTGAGGAAAAAATCATGGCGGTAATAGCCAAGTGGATGTGTGACCGGGACAACACCATGTTTGACAACAAGAAAGACGCGGACGCCTACGACAAAATGCTGGAACTGGCGGAGCAGCTAACCGAACTGCTGTTACACCACGTACCTAGTGCCGATGAGAAAGAAGCCGAGGAATTCGGAATTTTACTGGCTCGCAACAAAGAGCTTCTCATTCAGGCTAGCAAAGGAAAAATCGAGGTACTGGCAAACATCAGTGGCGAAGACAGCAACGTAACAACGCTGGCCGCTAATGGCTAGGCCTCTCCCCATCCGTAGCAGCCCCTCCTGACGGTGGTCCATACTACGGGTACGTAGTTACCGCTATAGCGGCGTTCCGTATCGCTGAGAGACACTAGATAAGTGCCTGCCAGCTAAGAGTTCGTCTGGCAGCTTTACCCGAAGCAACTACACGTACCCAAGGCCACCATGAAAATACTGCTGGTGGATGATAGCCCCGCTGACCGCGCACTGCTTCAACGTTTGCTGAAGAAGTGCGCTGCAACCACCGCAGTGCAAGAAGCCCACACTATCGCCAATGCACTGCGGCACCTCATACAAAGTAAGCCAGATGTGGTATTACTTGACTACCGCATGCCAGGTATTGCCGACTTCGAGGGGCTTGATCTTGTCAGAAATATTGACACTCTCATTCCCGTGATCCTGATTAGCGGTTTCGGCGATAGGAGGCTTGGTGCCACCGCGCTGTCAGCCGGCGCTGACGGCTATCTGCAGAAAGACGGCCTGACGGCACAAGCCCTAGAAAACACCCTGACCATCGCCCAAGGCAAATCCGAAGCACGTCGGCGTCTGGCTCAAGAACAGCGACATAGGGAAGACATTGCCCAAGAGATATCCGCAGACAGGGATCATTCAAATAGGACACCGCATGCCCTGCTCCCCGGAGTCACACACAACAAAGCGTTTGAGCAAAACTGCGATGATCTGATCAAGTCAGCTGGCGGTGTTACCGAGCTAATGAAAAAGGTCGCTTATTTTGTACGCACAGGTAGCAAAACCGACCAACAGGGGCTTGTAGACCTTGAGCACCTTGTTGCCGAAGCAGCAGCAACGAGTCGCCGTCTTTACGGGGGTACTGAATCGACGGTGACCTTTGGAAAACTCCCTATTATTAATAGTGACCGTTTACTACTTCAGCAAATCGCGGAAAATCTAATAAGTAATGGTTTGAAGCATAACGACCACGACAATCCGAACGTTTTCGTCTCTTACGCGCAGCAAGATCGACAACACTGCCTGGCATTTCAGGACAACGGCGCTGGCGTTGCGCCGCAATACCGCGAACGTATTTTCAAACCCTTTTTTAGGCTCACTGATCAATCGGGCTCTATGGGCGCGGGGATGGGTTTAGCGATAAGCCAACGAAATGCGCATCGCCTGGGCGGTGGCATTTCCGTTTACACCGCCCCAAGCGGCGGTTCGATATTCATGCTGCAATTTCCTGCGCAGTAGAGGCTGTCGCGTGTGCTAGTATAAATAAAGGCGTGTTTGGAAATCGCCAGTAAAAATAAGGTACGCCGAAAATTCATACCGGTTCATGCACAATCGTCTTGTTTCGTTTTTAACGACAATTTTAACAGGGTGCCCCCATGAACATATTGATAGTGGATGACGACAGGGCAGACAGAACCGCGACCAAGCGCGTGTTATCGAGAGCGGAAGGGCCCGTCTATATAGAAGAAGCATCATCCATCGACGAAGCAATAGAAAAAATCGATCTCCACCAGCCAGAGTTAATGTTACTGGATTACCAGATGCCTGACGTCGACGGTTTTCAGGGCTTAGAACTCATACGCGAATGCCACCCTTTTTTGCCCATTGTTATGGTAACTGGCCACGGCAGCGAAACGCTTGCGACCAGCGCGAGTCACGCAGGCGCAGATCACTATGTGCCAAAAGCGTCGATTTCCTTAGAAAACCTTGAAAATGCAATGGCTACAGCCAAGGCAAAAGCGCAGCTGCGCAAGACAATTCACGAGCAGCAAAGTGAGCTGAAGCAATTTGCACGTGTACTTTCTCACGATCTGAAAGCACCGTTAAATCGGATGCGAAATTTTGCGGATATCATTTCCGAGGACGTTAAAGCCGGTCAATTGGATGATTTAGAGGTCATGTGCGACCAACTAAAGCACGCCGCCAGCGATGCCATTGACCTGGTAAAATTACTAACCACCTTTCTAGACGAACCGGATATAGCTTACGAATTGATCGACGTAAAAGATCTTCTCAAGGAAATTGCGGAAGTCGCCAAATCAGATCAGCAAGGCCCTTGTTCTGTTGTCAACAACTCACCTGCGCTCACGATTGAAAGTTGTCGGCCTTTGCTTTTTCAGTTATTCCAGAACGTGATTAGCAATGGGCTGAAATATAATCGAAATGATAAACCAACCGTAACTATTACTTACCTGGAATCGGAAAGTCACCACATCTTTGAGTTCAAGGACAATGGCATTGGCATTGAAGAAGATCTTTGGGAAGAAATCTTTAAGCCTTTCGTTCGCTTACACGGCGACTCCGAATTCCGAGGATCAGGCATGGGCCTGGCAATCTGCCATAAAAACGCTAAGCGGCTAGGCGCAGCCATCTCATTTACCAGCACGCTCGGATCGGGCAGCTGCTTTCGCATTACGCTGCCCAAAGCGGCAGACGCCGGTTCATAAACAACGGGCCTCATCTCTCGGCCCTATTGTGATGACTCGCGCCGCTCGTTCTGCTGCATTGCCCACAGCGCGGCGTAATGCCCTCCCTGCATGAGTAGTTCGGTATGAGTGCCGCGCTCTACCAAACGTCCCTGATCGAGCACAATAATGTCGTCGGCATCGACCACGGTGGACAAACGGTGGGCGATGACGAGACTAGTATGATCGTCCGCGACACGACGCATGGCTTGGACAATACTTGCTTCCGAGCGGCTGTCCAGCGACGAGGTTGCTTCATCAAACACTAAGATAGGGGCCCGCTTGAGTATTGCCCTGGCAATCGCCACGCGTTGCTTCTCGCCACCGGAGAGCTTCAGACCGCGCTCACCAACCAGCGTATCCAAACCCTTCGGCAAACTCTGGATAAAATCTGCGAGATACGCCGTTTCAACCGCCTCCCAAACCTCTTCATCGCTGGCACCCACGCGACCATAGCGGATATTTTCGCCAATGCTCATATTAAACAGCACGGTATCCTGCGGCACCACCGCAATGGCTGAACGAAGCGACGTTTGTGTGACCTCGCGTATATCCTGTCCATCAATAAGTATCCGCCCCTCGGTCACGTCGTAAAAGCGAAACAACAGCTTGAACAAGGTCGACTTGCCTGCACCGCTACTTCCAACGATGGCGAGTTTCTTTCTGGAGGGTACCGTAAAACTCAAGCCGTGAATAATCGGGCGTTGCTCGTCGTAATAAAAATGTACATGCTCAAAATCGATACGACCTTCGGTAACCTGTAAGGCTGGAGCATTGTCCTTGTCCTGTATCGCAGGCGTCTGTTTTAACAACTTGAACATGGCTTCGATATTGGCCATCGCTCCCTTCATTTCCCGGTATACAAAACCAAGAAAGTTCAGCGGCATAAAGATCTGCATCATAAACGCGTTGATTAAGACAAAGTCGCCAATGGTCATTACGCCATTAATCACTTCCTGTGCAGCCAGGACCATGGCGCAGGTCATGCTGCCAGCAATAATAAACGCCTGCCCACCATTCAATACAAACAGGCTCAAGCGGTTGCGGCGTCGCGCCAGCTCCCAGGCCGCCAACTCGGTGTCATAGTGGCCCGCTTCATAGCGCTCATTGCCAAAGTACTTAACCGTTTCGAAATTGAGCAGACTATCTACCGCTCGCGTACTGGTACGCGATTCTGCTTCATTTGCCTCGCGCACATAACGCGTTCGCCACTCTGTCGCATAGACCGAAAACCCCACGTAACACGCAACAGCGAGGAATACGATCAGTGCGAACCACACGCTGTAGTTTACCCACAGCAAAACGATAACCAGCGCTATTTCGATAAAGGTGGGGACAATATTGAACACCATAAAACGCAGCAAAAAGCTGATGCCGTTAGTGCCGCGCTCAATATCGCGCGACAAACCACCGGTGCGGCGATTAAGGTGAAATTCGAGATCCAGTGCATGCAGGTGCTCAAATACCTTCAATCCAACGCGGCGCATGGCACGCTCGGTAACGCGGCCAAACAGCGTATCTCGCAGTTCGCCAAAAAGCACATTGGCAAAGCGCACCGAGCCATAGGCCAGCAGCAAACCCAGAGGCAATGCGACGATTAGACCAGCCTCATTTGCTTGTTCAAGGCCATCCACAAGGTGCTTGAGAATAAACGGCAAGCCAACACTGGCGACTTTTGCCCCGACCAGGCACAGCAGCGCCAACACAATGCGGCTGCGAAACTCAAATAGGTAGGGCCAAAGCTGGCGTAGAATACGCCAGTCGACGTCTTTGGCGTGAACATCGGTTTGCAAACTGCGCATAGTGAGCTCGTTGGGAAAAGCTCACAGTATACGTTGTTGTAGGAATTCGTGCCGCTTAGGGTTTGTCTGTCAAAGCCCGAATGACATCACCGGCAGCCAGTGGTCTTGCGTAGTAATAGCCCTGTAAGCGATCACATTGCAGCGCCGCAAGTACAATTTCCTGGCTCTGAGTTTCTACCCCTTCGCCCACCACATAATGCCCGGCGATATGGCATAGCGTGATCATGGATTGAATAAACGAAGACGCCTGGATATCCCTGCCGATATCTTTAACAAACACCTTGTCTATTTTGATGCCTTTTATTGGAAGAGAACGCAGCATCTGAAGACTGGAATATCCTGTGCCAAAGTCGTCCAGTAAAAAATCAAAGCCAAGTGCAGCTGCCTCTCTAATATTGGAGAGCGATAGTTCGAGGTCATCTACCAACGATTGCTCGGTAATTTCAAACTGTATGCTGTGCGCCGAAATGTTCCAGTGCGATAATGCATTTTTGATATCGGAGACAAAGTTAGTATCACTTAGATTATCTGCGGTTATGTTAATGGAGAAGGTTTTGTCACCGAGCAACTTTTCATTTCTCAATATTGAGACTTGTTCAAACACTGCATCCAAACAGTAGGTGAAAAGCCGCCTGGCGTAGCCAGCTTCTTCGGCAACCATGACCAGAATCTCTGGGTTTATCGGCTCACCCCTGGAGTCAAACCAGCGAACTAAACTTTCAAAGCCGAGAATACTGCGCGTTTTTGCATCAACAATTGGTTGATAGACAAATGTCAGGCGCCGCTGCCGAAAGGCTTCTTCTAAATGATCTCGGATGTAGAGACAACGTAATATATCAGCGTGGTATTCCCGGCTGTACATCTCTATGCAGTGTTCGGTACCGCGATAACGGTTGCGATAGTAGTAGGTAAAAAAACTGTATAACGTAGAGCGAGAACGAAAGTCCCAAAGCTCTGGGATAAGGCACCCAATCACGCTACAACGACGCTCATCGGCTGATGGGCTTAGCGCCTGCAGCTGGTAATGCAATGCTCCAATAGCTTGATTATCGGTAGCGTAGAGCACCGCAAATGTATTGTATTCCAGGCGTCCAACCGCCAGTGCAGAGTTGCCGAAGGTTTTTAAAACGTTAGCCACGTAACGTTCCTGAACCTGCTCTGGGATGGCAAAGCCCACATCGAGCAGGGTGTGGCAATCAAGGCGAAAAATAAACACACCGTGCGCCGCACTGTCGGTGGAAAAAACGTCCTTAATGGCATGATCAAATTCGCGCCGGTTCATTAATCGCGAAGACCGGGTTAATGTGATGTTTACTGTCTCATAAGACTTCGCAATATCCTGCGACAGTAACCCCGAAATCACATCTAATTTGGTTCGCCCACGAATCAGTGCTTCGACCAATCGGGCACAGAGGACGAGTCGCTCCCGGGTGGACTCTTCAAGCGGCGGCCGAGGTTTGTCGTCGAGAATACACAGGGTGCCAAGCGCAAACCCATCATCAGAATACAGCACCGCCCCAGAATAAAACCGGATATTAGGCTCTCCGGTTACTAAGGGGTTATTTGAGAACCGGGGATCCAAGGCCGCATCTGGGACGGTAAAGACACCCCCGGCGCGAATCGCATGGTCACAAAACGCTATCTCACGTGGGGTTTCTGTTACGCCAACACCCACTTTCGCCTTAAACCACTGCCGCTCTTCATCGACCAGGCTGATAAGCGCCATCGGTACGTCGAACAGGCCCGCGACCAACTCAACCAGCGCATCGTAGGCTGGCTCTGCTGCGGAGTCGAGTAAACCCGTGCGGGTCAGCGCAGAAATGCGAGCATTTTCAACGGCGACCGGTTCCTTTTCGACGTTCTCACTCATTGGGCTCCTCGTAAATCAGTAGCACAACAATTCATCATAGTTCAAAACGCGGTGGTCAAAGTAATGGACTTATTTCAATCTTAGTCGATCTCGCACATATCGCTTCAACCTGCAGCTAATTGCTTATAACCTATTGATGCATAGGAAATAAAAGGTATTTGTCAGTGGGCCAAAGAACGATCGAGCGGCTTATCGTCTCGACCGAAAAACTAATTTCTCAGGTGGGGACCAGTGGCCTCAGGTTAAACTCGGTTGTCAGCGACGCCAATGTCGGAAATGCCGCAGCGGTCAATTATCATTTCAAGAACAAGGCCGGGCTGATTCAAGCGACAATTGAATATCGCATACCTCAGATCATGCATCACCGCAGCGGGGTGGTCGCGGTGCTCTCGGAAACGCCCCGAGGCGATGCCTTTCACTATCAGCTGTTGCTGATACTCTTTCCAATCTTTGAAATCATTCGCACCCAATTGCCTGAAAGCTACTATGGGCGAATGTTACAACGCCTGGATGTTACCAACCCCGACATGGTCAAGACGTTGACCGACCGAACACGGGACCTGGATCTTGGTTTCCGATCGATCATGGAAAACGCACGCCTACAGCTGGAATATCTGGTCGGCGAACGCCGCTGCGCAGAACTCTCAACGTTTATTATAGGCGCTGCAGCGCAGGCTATTGGCGAAATTGAACGCGATTTATGTGCTGGAATAAAAGCGGGCAAGCTGCCACCAGAGCGGGTAACCGAAATAATGGACTACAGTCTGTTTCAACTTCTGACCTTCCTCGTGAACGGCGCATTGCAGAACGCTTTCTCGCTACCAGAACAGGATTTTCACCGTATTTTAAGCGAAAGTAGGCAGCGCAATAGTGACATAGACGGAACGTCGGAATTCGGCATTCAATTTTAGTTCATGTTCTCGGTAAGCTCTTCGTTCACAGCCGAGCTATCTGCGATATCCGACCCGTGCAATTTAGCAAGCTGCTCATCTTTGGCCGACCATAGCTCGCCAACCCATTGCTGAATATGCAGCCGAAAGGCCTCGTCTTCCTGGTAATTACGATTGAGCAGCTCAGCCGGTATAGAGACGGCTTCTCCGCGAACAACCACGCGCTGCAAGCGTCCACAGAGCAGAGCCCAGAAACCGAGGTTGCCGTCGGGGTAATGGATGGTCAGATTAAGCATGGTATGCAACTGATCGCCCATCGCACCCAGCACAAAGCCTGTACCACCAGCCTTGGGTTTGAGGAGGTAGCGGTAGGGTGATTGCTGTGCCTCATGTTTTTCCGGTGTAAAGCGGGTACCCTCCATGAAATTGAAGACCGCCACCGGCGTATGCTTGAATTTTTCGCAGGCGCGGCGTGTAGTTTCCAGATCTTTGCCGCGCAATTGGGGCTTCTTTCGGATCTGCTCCGAGGTGTAGCGCTTCATAAAGGGAAAATCGAGTGCCCACCAAGCCACCCCGATCACAGGAACCCATATAAGCTGTTGTTTAAGAAAGAATTTAAGCATTGGGGTTTTGCGATGGAGAACCTTCTGCACCACCAGAATATCGGCCCAGGACTGGTGATTGCAGGTTACCAGGTACCAGTCATCACGGCGTAACTTATCGAGCCCTTCGACATCCCAGGTAATATCGTTCATCACCTGCAACAGGGCGCTGTTAAAGCCAACCCAGATGGTCGCTATCTCGATCAATAATTTGGTGCACAGAGTTCTCAGCGCCTGTATCGGCACCAGCAATTTAACAAAAGCCAGCACAATCAACGGCACAAACCAAAAGGCCGTCGACAGAATGATTAACAGCAAACTCAGGCTGCCGCGCAGCCAATGGGGAAGAAAGCTCAGCACGTGTTATGTCCATCAGTGTTCTCCGTGCCAACATTGTAAAGTGCTTTCGCCTTATTTGCATGGTCTCAGCGCCGGGTTGCTATAGCCCCACGGCGGTCTGTTAGAGTCGAGCGACGCCGCAGCAATAGGTTAGTGGCTGACAGTTTTACACAGCTGATCACCGTAGTAGTCGTTGCTGTAATTACACACCCATTGGTCGCTCGCTGGGGGGATCAGAAGTCGTTTGATAAGCCTTGTCATTTGGATTGCTCCTGCAATACATAGATACAACGGCTCAAGCTTCTCACTTTACTCATGTGCCATAAATTTGAATTTATTTATTTTTATGATCGGTTTTTTAGGTCATTGCTTGAATCTTTTTTTAGCAAGGCCTCGCGAAATAGCCCCTTTAGATACTCAACATTTGGTACGCCCGCATAGTTGAGCCGAGTGATAAACGCCAGCCTTCGGTGTGGCCCCGGATCTTGTAGTGGGATCGCCACCAGCTCACGGTTGCTACCCAACAACGCGTCGAGAGCCATCTCTGGAACCAGAGTGCTGCCCAGCCGGCCGGCTGCCATCTGGATCAGTGTATGGAGGCTGGTTCCCGCCAGCGCCTGATCAGTCTCACTGGCGGGTAATCGACAAGCCGACAAGGCATGGTCTTTCAGGCAGTGTCCGTCTTTGAGCAATAATAGGCGGGAGTCGCGCAGTTGCTTCCCAGCAACTCGCGTTTTACCAGCCAGGGCATCCGCCCTGTGGGTCACCAGATAGAAATCTTCCGCCCAGAACTCAAAAGCGTGCAGGCCTTCGATTGGGTAGGGTAGTGCGAGAATCGCAGTGTCCAGCTCGCCGTTACGCACCTTATCAACCAATACAGCAGACTGTTCCTCAATGATGGTTATTTGGCTGTTCGGGTGCTGCTCTCTAACCCAGGGCAACGCTTGCGGTAACAGATATGGGCCAATCGTCGGGATAACACCGAGGCTCAAGGGCAGACTCAACGGCGCTTGTTCCTGTTCCGACAGTCGATAGAGATCCTTAACGCCCGCAACCACCTCCCGAGCTTTGGCCAGCACCCGCATTCCCTGCACTGTTACCAGTACTTGCTTATTGTTGCGCTCAAATATTTGCAGGCCCAGCTGACTTTCGAGCTCAGCAATCGCGGTACTTAAGGCCGACTGAGATACCGCGCATTCCTCAGCAGCCCGCTTAAAGTGGCGCTGCTTGTCCACGGCGATCGCGTAGTTCAGCTGTTTCAGAGAAATCATCGGGTTTCCTATTCAGTCAGTATGTATTCGTCAGCCCGTGCAGAGGGTGTTTTAGCGCCTCAATATCCCAAATAATAGAACATATGATTCAAGTTAATTCAATTTATCTGAATCATCACGAGCGCTATTGTGGTTTCCAACGGTGGCGATGTCACCACGGCTCAACGCATTAACCGAGAGGAAAACACTCATGGCTAAAATCAACCAAACCATTCCTGACTTTAAAGCAGAAGCGTTTCACAACGGCGAATTCAAGACCATCACTGCAGACGACGTAAAAGGCAAATGGGCTATTTTTCTATTCTACCCGGCAGACTTCACCTTTGTTTGCCCGACC
This sequence comes from Litorivivens sp., assembly GCF_057445395.1. Lineage (NCBI taxonomy): Bacteria > Pseudomonadati > Pseudomonadota > Gammaproteobacteria > Litorivivens > Litorivivens sp. Next base: position 8,461 of record NZ_JBVBUV010000030.1, on the reverse strand, counting down.
GAGTTGGAAGATATGGCCAAACACTACGACGAACTGCAATCGCTGGGGGTGGAAGTATTTTCTGTTTCGACCGATACGCACTTTGTGCACAAAGCATGGCACGACACCAGTGATGCCATCGGCAAAATCCGCTACCCAATGCTGGGCGATCCCACAGGAAAAATAGCGCGTGGTTTTGACGTAATGATAGAGGAAGAAGGTGTCGCGCTGCGCGGAACCTTTTTAGCAGATCCAGACGGCGTCATTAAGGTTGCTGAAATCCACGATCTGGGTATTGGTCGCTCTGCAAAAGATATGCTGCGCAAGGTGAAAGCCGCGCAATATGTTCGCGACAACGATGGCGAAGTTTGCCCGGCAGCCTGGGAAGCGGGGCAGGACACCTTGAAGCCAAGCCTCGATCTCGTTGGCAAAATCTAGTCACAAGCCGCCCTCACTCTTGTCGAGAGTGAGGGCCTTTACAAAACACCGGCACAGGAACACAGACCATGTTAAGCCAAGATATTCTAGCCGCAGTTAAGGGCTACACGGAAAACCTGACACAACAAGTAACACTGGTTCTGCAGACCGGTGTTCATGAACAACGAGCAGAACTTTACGCCTTTCTTCGCGACATAAGTAATGTGTCAGATCTTATAAATTTTGTGGAGCGTGATAGTAATTTGCGCAGTCCAATATCATTCTCCATTGAAAACGAACAAGGCGACACTGGTATTCGATTTTCAGGAATACCAGGCGGTCACGAATTTAACTCGCTGATTCTCGCGATACTGCAGGCAGGTGGACACACACTTAAACTTGATGGCGCAATGCAACGACTGGTTCAGGCAATCGATGAGCCCCTGCATTTTGAGGTTTTTATCAGCTTAAGCTGCCACAATTGCCCAGATGTAGTGCAGGCATTAAATCAGTTCGCCTTGTTGAATAACAAGATTGAAACAGAAATGATTGATGGCGCGCTGTTTCAGAAAACCGTCGAAGCACGCGCAATACAGGGCGTGCCCGCGGTTTATCTTAATGGCGAACCATTCGCTAACGGCAAGGTAGACACTGCACAACTGCTCAGTAAGCTGCAACGACGATTTCCCAGCCTCAGCACCACGCCACCTGAGCAGCTACCCACTCAGGACGTTACCGTTATCGGCGCTGGCCCCGCCGGTGTAGCAGCAGCGATTTACGCGGCACGCAAGGGGTTGGCTGTTACACTGGTTGCAGATCGACTAGGCGGGCAGGTAAAAGATACCCAAGGAATTGAAAACCTCATCTCAGTCCCTAAAACCACAGGCCCGGAACTCAGTGGGAATTTGCGTGCTCACCTTCAAGACTACGCGGTCACCTTGCGAGAGCACCAGCAAGTCACTCACATCACAAAGGGAGATATAAAACGCCTGACACTCAGCTCTGGTGAAATCATCAATAGCCGCACGCTGATAATAGCCACTGGCGCCAAGTGGCGCGAACTCGGCGTGCCAGGGGAAAAGGAAAATGTCGGCAGCGGGGTCGCCTATTGCCCTCACTGTGACGGACCCTTCTTCAAAGGAAAAGACGTCGCGGTAGTTGGCGGCGGTAATTCAGGAATAGAAGCCGCTCTCGACCTTTCCGGCATTGTTAGATCCGTTACCGTGTTTGAATTTATGCCGCAGTTAAAAGCGGATCAGGTACTGATAGAACAGGCTCGCAAGCGCAGTAATATCCACCTGCTGACCAATGTGGCAACCCACGAAATAGTCGCCGACGAAGGGAAGGTGAGTGGGCTGGTGTATGTCAACAGAAGCACCGACGAGCGGAAAACACTACCTTTGGCCGGCGTGTTTGTTCAGATAGGCCTGTTGCCCAACAGTGGTTTTCTTCAGGGAGTCGTGGAATTGAGCGAGCGTGGCGAAGTGATCGTCAATGCGCGTGGCGAAACAAACGAAGCCGGCATATTTGCCTGCGGTGACGTGACAACCGTTCCCTACAAGCAAATCGTCGTAGCGCTGGGGGAGGGCGCCAAAGCAGCACTGACAGCCTTCGAGTACTTGCTGGCCACTACCGACGAAGCAGCTGATCTGGCCGCGTAACCCATAAACCGGGGTCGTATCGTATATTTTTTATACGATACGACCCCGGTTTTTCTAGACGTCCAGGTTGGCAACGTTGAGGGCGTTAGTCTCGATAAATTCACGACGGGGTTCAACCACGTCGCCCATGAGCGTTGTGAATATCTGATCGGCAGCTATCGCATCTTCAATCGTAACTCGCAGCATGCGGCGACTCTGGGGATCCATGGTGGTCTCCCACAACTGATCCGGGTTCATTTCACCCAAACCCTTGTAGCGCTGGATGTTGTATCCGCGTTCCGCCTGCTTCATCAACCAGGTGAGGGTTTCGCCAAAGGTTGTAACTGGCTGGGAGCGCTCGCCGCGTTTCACATACGCGCCATCTTCCAGTAGCCCCGACAGTTGCTCGCCAACAGATTTTATTTTTGCATACTCCGAAGAGCCTACAAACTCTCGCGTAATGAGATAGTCAGTGCTCACTCCGTGAGCGATAACGGTGATTTTTGGATAAAAATCGTGGCGTTCTTTGTCTTCGTGGACACTGATCGTATAGCGGTTGTGTTTAGCTTCAACGGTCGTGGCCAAGCGATCCTGCAGATCCTGAGCCCATGCCTCTACAACTGCGCGATCCTGCATCCCTGCCTGGGTAAGGGTGGGTGCATCGAGCATTTGCCACAAGGCTATGTCGGGGTAAACACGGCTGAGGCGATCGATAACCTTTTCCACACTTCGGTAGTCGCGCACCAACTGTTCCAGTTGCTGGCCGCTAATGCCGGGCGCTTCTGGGTGAACGAATAGCGCAGCATCTTCAAGGGCGGAGTTCGTCAGGTAGTCGTTAAGCGCTTCATCGTCTTTCAGGTAGGTATGCGATTTACCGCGACCAATCTTATAAAGCGGCGGCTGGGCGATAAAAATATGCCCCTGTTCAATAAGCTGCGGCATCTGGCGGAAAAAGAAGGTTAACAGCAGGGTACGGATATGGGAGCCATCCACATCGGCGTCAGTCATGATAATAATACTGTGATAACGCAGCTTCTCTATCGAAAATTCTGACTTGCCGATACCACAACCCAGTGCGGTTACCATGGTGCCCACTTCTGCAGACGACAGCATTTTATCGAAACGCGCCTTTTCGACGTTTAGTATCTTACCTTTCAAAGGCAGTATTGCCTGGGTGCGGCGATCGCGACCCTGTTTGGCACTACCGCCCGCAGAATCACCCTCCACAAGGTAGAGTTCAGACAGGGCAGGGTCTTTCTCCTGACAATCTGCCAGCTTACCCGGAAGACCGGCAATATCCAGGGCGCCTTTACGGCGCGTCATTTCGCGAGCTTTACGTGCAGCCTCGCGTGCGCGTGCTGCATCCAGCATTTTCTGTACGACAATCTTGGCTTCGTTTGGATTTTCCATAAGGAAGTCGCCAAACTTATCGCTCATGGCCTGCTCGACCACGGTTTTAACCTCACTCGAGACCAGCTTGTCTTTGGTTTGCGAGGAAAATTTCGGGTCCGGCACTTTTACAGAGATGATCGCGGTGAGGCCTTCGCGTGCGTCATCGCCCGTAGTGCTCACCTTGGCCTTTTTGGCCAAGCCTTCTTGTTCGATATAGTTATTCAGATTTCGGGTAAGACCAGCCCGGAAACCCGCCAGGTGAGTACCCCCATCACGCTGCGGAATATTGTTGGTGTAGCAAAACAGGTTTTCCTGAAATCCATCATTCCACTGCAGGGCAACTTCCACCCCAACACCACCTTCACCTTCGGTCGTGAAGTGAAATACATTGTTTATTGGACTCTTATTCTGATTCAAAAACTCAACGAAGGCCCGCAACCCACCTTCGTAGCAGAAGTTTTCTTTCTCTCCGCTGCGCTCATCGATCAAATCGATATTTACACCAGAATTCAGGAAGGCCAGTTCCCGCAAGCGTTTAGCCAGCAGATCAAAGTGAAACTCAATATTGGTAAATGTTTCCTCAGAAGGGTGGAAACGCAGCTCAGTACCGGAAGTATCCGCATCGCCAACGATGGCCAAAGGTGAGTCGGGTACCCCATGGGTGTAACTCTGTTCATGCACTTTGCCGCCGCGACGAATAGTCAGCACAAGCTTTTTTGACAGTGCGTTAACCACTGAAACGCCCACACCGTGGAGGCCGCCTGACACCTTGTAGGTGTTATCGTCGAACTTACCGCCAGCGTGCAGCACCGTCATGATAACTTCGGCCGCCGAAACACCTTCTTCGTGTATCTCCGTGGGGATGCCGCGACCATTGTCGCGTACCGTTATCGACTCATCGGGGTGGATAATAACCTCTATTTTAGAGCAGTAACCCGCGAGGGCCTCGTCGATAGAGTTATCAACCACCTCAAACACCATATGGTGCAGGCCTGTGCCGTCATCAGTATCACCGATGTACATGCCAGGGCGTTTTCGAACCGCATCTAGACCTTTTAAAACCTTAATACTGGACGAATCGTACTGTTTACCTTCGCTCATGGCGTCCTCTTATTCTGCAACTAATGGAGCAGGGGTGGTCGATCTTTAGGCGTGGGGGATAACCTGACCGTGTTTCACGTGGAACCTTTTCGGTTGTTCTTCGAAACAGGATGCCAGATCGTCTTGTTCTATACTCGTGTAGAAAACCTGGAGCCCTAATTGGCTCAAAATCCGGCAGAGAGCCCGTCGCCTGGAATCGTCCAGTTCTGCGGGCAAATCGTCCACCAATACAACGCTATTTATACCATATTGGCGCAATAACTTCGCCTGGCCGACCCTGAAACTTGCAATAAGACTTTTAAGTTGACCCCGGGACAGCACCTCAAGCGCAGGCTTACCTGCCGCTCTAGCCCTTATATCCGCCCTGTGCGGGCCATCGCGTGTATAGCCTAGCTCCAGATCCCTATCGAGCGAGCTTTCTAGCCGCTCACGAAGGGAGGTCTCACGGTCCCAGCCAGGGTGATAGGAGAGGTTGATTTCTACCGGCTGAGACGATTGCTCGTTAATCGTTCCATAAACCTCCATGACCACCGGAACAAAGGCACTAAAAAGACTTTCACGCAGGGTGTTTATCTCATCACCAGCCGTTGCCACTTCTCGCGTCCAATAGACAAGCTCTTCGGACACTGAAGCATTCTGCTGACGAAGTAGGGCATTGCGATGCTGCAAGGCCTTGCCGTAGCGCTGCCAAATAGGCAGAAAACGTTGAGGTTCCACGTGAAACACCAACCAATCCATTAATTGGCGGCGTTTCTCTGGCGCGCCCTCCAAAAGGGAAAAGGTAGCACTATCGATAACCTGAATTGGCAGCAGTTGCGCTAGACTGCTCGCGGTTTTCACCGTCTGTCCGTCGACCCTGACAAAGGCCGACGCTTCTTGAAGCGCTCTACGCACACCTAGTTTGGTTTCTACGCCGGCGGGATTGATGACACTGCCGGAGACCGTAAAGGCTGTTTCGCCATGACTGATCAACGAGCGCCATTTATGAGTACGGAACGAGCGGGCAGCGCTTAAGGTGTATATCGCTTCAAGAATAGACGTTTTTCCCGAACCGTTCTCGCCGTAGAAAAGATTGGTATTCCCAAAACCTGTCAGCGACACGGTTTTAATATTCCGAAAAGCTTCTATATAGAGACGATCTAATAACATCGGGTGTGCTTGCTCAAACGAAAAAGGGCGCCGCTATTGACGCCCTTTTTCCTTACCGACACGTTATTGATGGGACAATCACAGCCGCATCGGCATAACGACATAGCGAGTTTCTTCACTGTCGATTTCTTCCAGCAGTGCGCTGCTATTGGGGTCTGATAGCGACAGCTTTACGGTTTCGCCGCTTACAGCGCCCAAAACATCCATCAAGTAACTGACATTAAAGCCAATTTCGAGATCAGCCCCTTCGTAATCCACAGCCACCACTTCTTCGGCTTCTTCCTGTTCGGGGTTATTAGCCTGAATTTTAAGCTCGCCGCTGGTCAAACCCAGACGTACCCCGCGGTATTTCTCGTTCGACAAAATAGAAGTTCGACCAAACGCCTGGCGCAATGCTTCACGATCACCCAACACGGTTTTCGTACTACTGCGCGGTAACACGCGTTCATAGTCCGGGAATTTTCCATCAATAAGCTTTGACGTAAACGTAAAGCCCGGCGTTACCACACGAAGATGATTGGCGCTGATCATCACCTCGGCGTCGTGGTTTTCGTCACCCAACAAACGGGTGAGCTCGTTCACCCCTTTACGGGGAACAATCACTTGTAGTGGGTTAGGTGCATCTAATGCCGCCGTCAGGGTACACATCGCCAAGCGGTGACCGTCAGTGGCAACCGTGCGCAATTGACCTTCACTAACTTCCCACAACATACCATTGAGATAATAACGCACGTCCTGCTGGGCCATTGCAAAGGCGGTTTTCTCAATAAGGCGCTTTATATCGCCTTGTTTCAGCGAAAAGCTTTGCCCATTATCACTCTGCTCTACACTAGGAAAATCCGCTGCCGGAAGAGTAGACAGGGTAAAGCGACTGCGGCCCGATTTAAGTATCAGGCGATTCTCATCCAGATTAAATTCGATGTCAGAACCATCCGGGAGCGACTTACAGATATCCACCAGCTTACGCGCCGGTACTGTAATCTCACCCTCTGACTCCGGTGGGGTGGTCAACTCAACCCGACCTATCAACTCTACCTCGAGATCCGTGCCGGTAAGCGAAAGTTCCTGTCCATCCAGCACTAACTGTACGTTTGCCAGAATGGCCAACGTCTGCCGACGTTCCACAACACCAGCTACCAGATTCAAGGGTTTGAGTAAGGCCTCGCGGGCGATGACAAATTTCATGGTCGGAGGGCGATCCTTGTTGGATTTATTGGTTCAATTATAGGCACTTATCATACGGTACTCGGCGCTAAAAGTGCTAGCTTGAGGTGTTTAAAAAGGACACCCGAGCGTCAGGTTGTGAGCGAACGCAGCAGATTTTGATAGTCTTCACGAATGTCTGCGCTGGTTTCACGCAATTCCTTTATTTTCTTGCAGGCATGCAGCACGGTTGTGTGGTCTCGACCACCAAAACTATCACCAATTTCCGGCAGACTCTGGTTGGTTAATTCCTTGGCCAATGCCATGGCCAACTGACGCGGCCGCGCCACGGAGCGACTGCGACGCTTGGAGGTAAGATCGGCTACTTTAATTTTGTAGTACTCAGCTACCGTGCGCTGAATATTATCAATGCTGACCTGCTTATCCTGCAACGCGAGCAGATCTTTCAGAGACTCGCGAATTAGAGGTATATCAATCGAGCGCGCCATAAAGCGGGCACTGGCGATTACCCGCTTGAGAGCACCTTCGAGTTCACGCACATTTGAACGCACCCTTTGCCCGATAAAAAAAGCTGCGTCCTGAGGCAGATCAACCTGCTCCTGCTCAGCCTTTTTCATCAAAATCGCGACCCGCGTTTCCAACTCTGGAGGCTCTACCGCCACCGTCAGCCCCCAGCCGAAACGGGATTTTAATCGCTCTTCCAAGCCATTGATTTCTTTAGGGTATCTATCACAAGTCAGTATCATTTGCTGACCGCCTTCAAGCAGTGCATTGAAGGTGTGGAAAAATTCTTCTTGGGAGCGATCTTTACCCGCGAAAAACTGAATATCGTCAATCAACAAGGCATCGACACTGCGGTAATAGCGCTTGAATTCATTTATGGCATTCAGAGAGAGGGCTTTTACCATATCCGCCACAAACCGCTCTGAATGCAGATAAACTATCTTCGCATCCGGCTTCTGCTTGAGCATTGCGTTGCCCACAGCGTGCATCAAATGGGTTTTCCCCAAACCGACGCCACCATAAAGGAACACGGGGTTGTAGGCTTGGCCGGGATTTTCTGCCACCTGCATTGCAGCAGCGCGCGCCAGTTGATTCGACTTACCTTCCACAAAGGTATCGAAGGTATGGTTTTCAATCAGCGAACTCTGATGCCGAACGCTGCCTTCTACCTCAACGCGGCGTACCGAAGGCGCTGGTCTGACGACGGGCCTTTCCGGAATAGCTGCCAATTCGGCCTGCACCGGTGCCGGCTCGGATGCAACGGCCGGACGATCACTATTTTGCAACGACCGCACAGGAGGAACGCGACGCTCTGCACTGCGGCTACCAATCTCCACCACAACATCAAAAGGCCCAGGCCCAATTTCACCAACCAATTGGGAAATTCTGTCCAGGTAGCGATCAACTACCCAATCCTTTATAAACCGGTTAGGCGCGAATAGCTGCAGCTGGCTGCCATTGGCTACCGCACGCAATGGCCGAATCCAGGTGTTGAACTGCTGGGACGGCAACTCACTCTCTCAATAACCCAGACATTGGTCCCAAGCGACTTCCGGCACTCTTACCTCTCCTGCCTTTTTATAGTTGTGTTTGATCATGGCGACACGCGTCGCTGT
>NZ_JBVBUV010000029.1:0-43395 GCF_057445395.1 Litorivivens sp. | reverse complement strand
CCAGAAGCGATGTCTGTGCAGGTTCGGCAAAAAACGACGCTTGGTGCGGTTTTTGGCGTGGGATACATTGTTTCCGGTTACGGGACGCTTACCAGTAACCTGACACACTCTGGACATGATACTCTCGCTCGTCTTTCAGACCCTTTTCACAAAGGGCTGGTCGTCATAAAGGACTAATTCAACTAGATTTTTCGGCGTTCGCCAGGGCGAATCGCCCAAATTCTGGCCCGATACAGTGGCTGAGAAAATGCAGCGGCCGAAACGGAGCGCGACTTTATACCAGAAGGGGCGCTGCGCCGCAAGGAATTTGAAGTTTGAGAATGATAATGGGCGGGCGCTGTTTGCGGGTGCGGCGTCTGCGGCACCCTCAGAGTTCACCCCGCTCCGCCAGTGATACCACCGCCGACCCGGCAACGATGCAATGGTCGAGAAGGCGGATATCCACCATTTCCAGAGCCTGCTTCAGACGCGCCGTGATAGCGATATCGGCGCGGCTTGGTTCGGCCAGACCCGATGGGTGGTTGTGGGCTACGATGAGTGCTGCCGCGTTGACGTCCAGGGCGCGCTTGACCACTTCCCTTGGATACACCGTGGCGCCGTTGATAGTGCCGTAGAAAAGCGGCTCGTATGCCAGCAGTCGATGCTGATTATCCAGATACAGCGCCGCAAATACTTCCCTGGCTTCGCCGCGCAGTTGGGCTTGGAGAAACTGGCGGGTGGCGGCAGCGCTGGTGAGCACCGTATCGCGCTGAAGGTTTTCAGCGAAATGACGTCTGGCCATTTCCAGTACGGCTTGGAGTTGGGCGAATTTGGCATCGCCCAAGCCGGGCGATTGGCAAAAGACTTTGCGATTGGCGCCCAATAAGGCGCTGAGGCTGCCAAACTGGTGAAGGAGTTCTCGTGCCAGGTCGACGGCCGATTTGCCAGGCACACCGGTGCGCAGAAAGATGGCCAGCAATTCCGCGTCAGACAGGCTTTGCGGGCCGTGAGTAAGCAGTCGCTCGCGTGGACGTTCTGAAGCAGGCCAGTCCGTTATGGCCATATCACCCTCCCTGGTGAGCCGCCGGTAGTGAGTAACGAATGAAAAACTGCAATAATGACGGCTGCTTAGCTATTATCAAACCAACAGGGCGCACACCGCAATATGTCACGCTTGAATAACCGCCACATCGTGCTGGGAATTACCGGGGGTATCGCTGCCTACAAAGCTGCTGAGCTGGTACGCCGCCTCAAGGAGCGCGGTGCCCAAGTACATGTGGTGATGACCGCTGCAGCCCAGGAATTTATTACCCCGCTGACCCTGCAGGCGTTGTCGGGAAATCCGGTGCATACCTCATTGCTGGATTCAGAGGCCGAGGCGGCAATGGGGCATATCGAGCTGGCGCGGTGGGCCGATTTGCTGCTGGTGGCGCCAGCGTCGGCGGATTTTCTTGCCAAGCTGGCCCAAGGCCAGGCCGATGATCTGCTGTCTACCCTGTGGCTTGCCTGTCAGGCGAAAAAAGCCGTGGCGCCAGCCATGAACCAGGCTATGTGGGCAGATGCTGCAACCCTCGCCAATATGGATGTTCTGCGCCAGCGGGGTGTCACGGTGTTGGGGCCGGCGGCCGGCGAGCAAGCCTGTGGTGACGTTGGTTTGGGTCGTATGCTGGAGCCTACTGAACTGGCGGATCTGGCGGAAGCGCAATTTCAGGGGCGCGCGCTTGACGGCAAGCGGGTTTTGATCACTGCGGGCCCCACTCGTGAAGCGATTGACCCGGTGCGCTACATCAGCAATCACTCGTCGGGCAAGATGGGTTATGCGCTGGCGCGTGCTGCCTGCGATGCCGGGGCCAGCGTGGTGTTGGTCAGCGGCCCGGTTGCGTTACCCTGTCCGGAAGGCGTGGAACGCGTCGACGTTTCCAGCGCGCAAGAAATGTATGATGCTGTCATGCAGCGCGTCGCGCGCACCGATCTTTTTATTGGCTGCGCTGCGGTAGCCGATTATCGACCGGCGCAGGCTGTTGAGCAGAAAATTAAAAAGAATGCTGAAACCATGCAGATCGAACTGGTGCGCAACCCGGACATCATTAGTGCAGTAGCCGGCGCAGAGAAGCGCCCGTTTACAGTGGGTTTTGCCGCAGAAACACAGGATGTGATCAGCTACGCACGCGGTAAGCTGGAGCGCAAAAATCTCGATGCCATCATTGCCAACGATGTGTCAGATGCAGGCATCGGGTTTAACAGCGACCAGAATGAGGTGGTGCTGCTGGCTGCGGGGCTCGAGCAGGCGCTGCCGCGGATGGGTAAACAGCAACTCGCGACGACGTTGATTGACCGCCTCGCCCACTGTATGGCGAGCTGACGTTTTGGTCCGTCGGGGAATGACTTCGCAGGGAGCCCAATGAACAGGCGCCATCGGTTTGACGATTTTGACTTCAATGCCACCAAGCTGCGCACTGGCAGGAAGTTTTCGGGTCTGCGTTCTCTGTTTCAGGTGCGTCGTGGCGATCTGCTGCGTCTGGCGGCAACCAAGTCCGTACTGCTGCCGCTGGTGGCTGGTTTTCTGGTCATTGGGCTCACCTACATCAGCGAGCGTTTTCATCATACCCAGGCGATTGCCCATCTGACGATGGAAGCAGAGCGTGCAGCGCTGCTTATGGATCGCCATCTCAGTAACCTTAGTGCGGAAGTTGAAAATCTGGCGGTGAAGCTGGCGGCCGACGGGGCTGTTGTCCTGCCCGATGATGCGCTGCCACGTGCCAGCACTCGACGCTTGATACCCGTTACGTCGCTGGGTATAGCGGACGATGACAACAGAGCGCTGGACCCCTTGAGGCACATTGAGCGGGACATGATCCGTCGCAGCCTGGAGCTGCAGGCATCAGTGATCGATGTTTATCGTGACGACAAGCACTGGTTGCTGTCGGTTGTCACGCCAGTCAGTGGCGACATGGTCTTGCTGGCCAGTTACCCGGATGCCGTATTGGGACAGGCACTGGCGCGTATTGCCAGTCAGCAGCCGGTGTTGCTGGAATTGAAATACCGGTTTTCCAGTGGCTGGCGCACGCTGACCCGGCGAGGTGCATTGGAGCCTAGTCCGGCGACCGCGCAGGTAGTTCTTGGTCGGCCGTTGTGGGCGGTCGAACTAACGATGGGCAAGCTGGCTTACCAGGCATGGATTAACCGCAATCTCTGGCTTTATGTTGTCGCTTTGATTGCGGCATTCGCGGCAGTAGTAGAATTGTTGCTGTCGTTGCTCCGGTTGCGTACGCGGCGTATTGCTCAGCGGAAATTGACGCAGGACAAACTAACGGCAGAACAGAGCCGGGAGCTTGAAGAAGTTAGCCTGATCGAGTCGGTGTTTACTACGTCGCGTATAGAGCCGACTGACGTGGCGACTGCGACACATGGTGACGCAGAAGACGTCGTGTCGGCCACGCAGTCAGCAGGCGCCTCCGATCTGGATGACGATTTCCTCGATCTGCTTGACGAGCCTGACAGTGCCGAGACCGAGACGCTGGATGCTGAACCTGAGGCAGATAGTGCATCTTTCGACGATGCCGTGTTTCGGGCTTACGACATTCGCGGTATAGCCGATACACAGCTAACCACAGAACTTTGTCGTGACATTGGCCGCGCGTTGGCCGTCGAGCTGAGCGAGCTCAGACAGCGTCAGGCACTGGTGGCGCGCGATGGCCGCAACAGTAGTCCCCGTATTCGCGATGCGCTGGTGGAAGGGTTACGTGAAGGCGGGATCAATGTCACCGATCTAGGTGCTGTGCCCACGCCGCTCATGCATTTTGCCACCCATGAGTTGGGGGTCGGCAATGGTTTTATGGTTACAGGCAGCCACAATGGCCGCGAGTACAATGGCATTAAGATGGTGGTGGCGGGCAGCAGCCTGACCGAAGAGCGAATCCATGCGTTGCGTGACCGCATCCGTACGCAAGCCTTTGTTGCCGCTCCATCTCCGGGCGGGTACAGCCATCGCAGCATTGTGGATGAATATATTGCTCGCATAAAAAACGATGTCGTCGTGGCGCGACGAATGAAGGTAGTGGTTGATGCTGCCAATGGCGCAAGCTCGCCGGTTGCGCCGCGTCTGTTTCAGGCGCTGGGTTGTACTGTAGAGCCATTATTTTGTGAACTAAACGGAGATTTCCCCAACCACGATCCAGACCCGACCCGGGAAGGCAATCTCAACGCGCTGCAGGCCGCTGTCCGTGCAAAGCGCGCTGACCTCGGTATTGCACTCGACGGCGACGGCGACCGGGTGGTGTTTGTTACCGCCGCCGGCGAGCCGGTATTCCCGGATCGGGCGCTGATGTTGCTTGCGCAGGATGTGGTAGTGCGTAACCCGGGAGCCTCGGTTGTCTATGATGTAAAATGCAGCAGTCACTTGCCTAAATTGATTAGTGAGGCTGGTGGAGTGCCGGTGATGTGCCGTTCTGGGCACTCATTTGTTAAGAACCAGCTGGAGGCCAGCGGCGCATTGCTCGGCGGAGAGTTTACCGGGCATATATTCTTTCGGGAGCGCTGGTACGGGTTTGATGACGGTATGTATGTGGCAGCGCGTATGCTTGAACTGCTAAGCCTGAGTCCTTTACGCCTGCAGGAACATATCGCTCGCCTGCCTGAAAGTGTTGCGACCCCTGAGATCTGCCTGGCGACCGATGAGCAGCAGAAATTTGTCATTGTCGACCAGCTTAAAGCTGGAGACTATTTTGAGGGCGCCGAAATCAACCTGCTCGATGGTTTGCGGGTAGAGTTTCCTACCGGTTGGGGTCTGGTGCGAGCGTCTAACACTGGGCCGGCTCTGAGTCTGCGCTTTGAGGCCGATGACAAAGACGCATTGGCCAACATTCAACAACACTTTCGAGAAGCCCTGCGTTCGGTTGATCCTACGCTGGACCTCAAATTTTAATCAGGAAAAAACTTATGTCTCTTAGCATCAAGGGCGCCTCCGACGTTGCCCACGTTCTTACAGAAGCCCTCCCGTACATCCAGAAATTCACGGGCAAGACCATTGTGGTCAAATTTGGCGGCAACGCCATGGTCGACGAGAAACTGAAAGAGCAGTTTGCGCGCGACGTCGTGCTGATGAAGCTGGTGGGCATGAATCCCATCGTTGTACACGGCGGTGGCCCTCAGATTGGCGAGCTGCTGAAAAAACTCAACATTGAATCCAGTTTTGTTGATGGTATGCGCGTGACTGACAGCGCCACGATGGATGTGGTAGAAATGGTGCTGGGCGCCAGCGTTAATAAAGAAATCGTAGCGCTGCTAAACCGCAACGGTGGTAAAGCCATCGGCCTGACGGGTAAAGATGGCCAGTTGATCCGCGCCAGAAAACTCAAGGCAACGCGCAAAACGCCGGAAATGTCAGTGCCGGAAATCATTGATATCGGGCATGTCGGTGAAGTTGAGGCGATTGATGCCGGGGTAATCGATATGCTGCTAAACAGTGATTTTATTCCGGTGATAGCACCTATCGGTGTCGATAAAAATGGCGAGAGTTACAATATTAATGCTGATCTGGTGGCCGGTAAAATGGCGGAAAAGCTGCAGGCTGAGAAGCTGATGCTGTTGACCAATGTGGCCGGTCTAATGGACAAAGACGGCAAGGTGCTTACCGGTCTGAGCACTGAGCAGGTCGATGGCCTGATAGCCGATGGCACCATCTATGGCGGAATGCTACCAAAAATTGGTTGTGCACTTGATGCCGTAAAAGCCGGGGTTAACAGTGCGCATATCATCGACGGCAGGGTACCTCATGCGGTATTGTTGGAAATATTCACAGATCGAGGTGTTGGCACCTTGATTACCAATCAAGAATAAGACTGGACGACCATGACCAAGCGTTCATCGCGCAAACAGGAAATCCTTGAAGCTCTGGCCCATATGCTGGAAGCGAATCCCGGGGATCGGATAACCACGGCCAAACTGGCGCAGGCGGTTGGTGTCTCGGAAGCGGCGCTCTATCGGCATTTTCCCAGTAAGGCCAAGATGTTTGAAGGGCTGATAGAGTTCGTGGAAGAATCCATTTTTTCCCGGGTTCAGGTCATCACAACAGAAGACGCTGAGGCCTTGTCGCGCTGCTACAAAGTGCTCAGTCTGCTGTTGATGTTTACCGAGCGTAACCCGGGGATCACGCGCATACTCAATGGTGATGCGTTGGCCGGTGAAACCGCCCGCTTGCGATCCCGCGTGCAGCAGTTCTATGACCGGCTCGAGACTCACCTCAAGCAGATACTGCGTGACGCTGAAGTGCAGGAAGGGCTGCGTCCTATGGTGACTGTTTCGGCGGCAGCCAATCTGTTGTTGGCCAGCGCGGAAGGGCGTATCTGTCAGTATGTCCGCAGCGAATTCAGACGCAAGCCCACCGAGCACTGGGATGAACAGTGGCAGCTACTGACAGTGCAATTCTTCAAATCCACCCATAATCCTGCCCAATCCTTTGCTTAACGCCGGTAGCTGATATGCCCCGTGCGGGGCTGGCTGTTATACTGCGCGGCGTTTGACAGACAGAGCGAGGCAGCGATGAGTTTCACAATGGCGTTTATCGGCGGCGGCAACATGGCCTCGAGCATTATTGGCGGGCTGGTGGCCAGCGGTTTTGATGCGGGTGCGATTTGGGCGGCCGACCCTTCGGCGGAAAGCCTGTCGCGGTTGCAGCAGGTAGCCCCGGTAAATACCACATCAGACAATAGCGCTGCCGTGGCTGCGGCAGACGTCGTTGTTCTCGCGGTAAAACCCCAGATCATGAAAGCAGTCGCCGAAGGTCTGGCTGCCGATGTACAGGCACGCAAGCCGCTGATTATCTCCATTGCAGCGGGTATAGAAGTGGCAAGCCTGCAGCATTGGCTCGGCGGCAACCAGGCCATTGTTCGAACCATGCCCAATACGCCTGCGTTGGTGCGCGCCGGTGCGACCGGCCTGTTTGCCAATGGCGAAGTCAGCGACGAACAGCGCCGGCAGGCGGCAACCATCATGCAGGCGGTTGGCAGTGTGCGGTGGTTTGACACCGAAGCGGCGCTGGATGCAGTTACGGCGGTGTCTGGCAGTGGCCCCGCCTACTTTTTCCTGGTGATGGAAGCCATGCAGAGCGCTGGCGAAAAGTTGGGGCTCAGTGCCGACGACGCCAAGGCATTGACCTTGCAAACCGCATTGGGTGCCGCGACCATGGCGCTGCAAAGTGACGTGGAGCCCGACGAGCTACGCCGCCGCGTAACATCACCCAACGGAACAACTGAGCGAGCAATCGGTGAGCTTGAGCAGGGTGGTTTACGCAACATATTTGAGCAGGCGCTAACCGCCGCTCGCGACCGCTCTATAGAACTGTCACGTGAACTCGGTGATTGAGGACAAACCATGGGCCCCCTGACAGAAATCGGATTTTTACTGGTTCAAACATTTTTCAGCCTGTATCTGGCAGTGGTGATACTGCGCCTGCTGCTGCAGCTGGCAAGAGCAGATTTTTATAACCCCATTTCCCAGTTTATGGTGAAGGCAACCAACCCTGTGTTGCTGCCGCTGCGGCGGGTAATCCCGCCAATCGGCAAGGTGGACACGGCCTCGGTTGTACTGGCCCTGCTGGTGCAGATGGTGGCGATGGTGGCGATCATCGCATTGTTTGGTGCGCGCTTGCCAAACGTGCTTACGTTACTGGGCTGGTCTGTGATCGGCTGCCTTGCGCTTACCGTCAACCTCTACTTTTTTGCCATTATCATTAATATCATTTTGAGCTGGGTGGCTCCGGGAACTCACCATCCCGCCGCCGTGCTGCTGTATCAGTTAACAGAGCCGGTAATGCAGCCCTTTCGCAAGATCATCCCGCCAATGGGGGGCATTGATCTCTCACCGATCATGGTGTTTTTGGTGATCAGTGTGTTGCAAATTCTGCTCAAGTCCATGGCGCAGTCGGCGGGGCTGAGTGCGGTATTGGTGTTTGGATTGTGAAAGATGCGGATCGTGGGGCGTGCATTCGACGCTTGGCCTGTGTCCGCCGGATTGCTCGGGAGATGTCTGAATGAGCGCTGCGCTTCCTGCTGATTCCGTAGGCATCGTCGAGCCGCATACTCACCATTTCAGCGAGCCATTGATGCTGGCTTGCGGCCGCACGCTCGACGAATACGATATCGTTTATGAAACCTACGGCGAGCTCAATTCGGCGAAGAATAACGCCATTCTGATCTGTCACGCCCTTTCGGGTCATCATCATGCCGCCGGCTACCATAGCGTTGACGACAAAAAGCCGGGCTGGTGGGAAGTGTGTATTGGCCCCGGTAAGCCGATCGACACCAACCATTTTTTTGTTATCAGCATCAATAATCTCGGTGGCTGTCACGGCAGCACCGGGCCGGCAAGCATAAACCCGGCCACGGGCAAACCCTGGGGCCCGGATTTTCCGCCGTTGCGATGTCGCGACTGGGTGGCCTCCCAGCGGCGCATGATGGAGCTGTTTGGCATTTCCCAATGGGCCGCGGTTATTGGCGGTAGCTTGGGCGGGATGCAGGCCATGCGCTGGGCGCTCGAGCATCCGGAGGAAGTGCGTCACTGCGTCGTCATTGCCTCGGCAATGCGGCTGACGGCACAAAATATTGCGTTTAACGAGATTGCCAGGCAGGCCATCACCTCTGATCCGGATTTTCACGGCGGTCGTTATCTTGAGCACGAAACCATTCCCAAGGCGGGGTTGGCGCTGGCGCGCATGGTAGGGCACGTCACCTATTTGTCAGAAGATGGCATGGGCGAAAAGTTTGGGCGCGAACTGAAGGTCGGCAACTTTCAGCTTGGGCAGGATGACAAGGTTGAATTTCAGGTGGAAAGCTACCTGCGATACCAAGGGGATGTGTTTTCCCGTACCTTTGACGCCAACACCTATCTGCTGATGACCAAAGCGCTGGATTATTTTGACTTGGCTCGGGAGTACAACGACGATCCGGTGGAAGCCTTCAGCCACGCGACTTGTGGTTTTTTGGTGATGTCTTTTACCAGCGACTGGCGCTTTGCGCCGTCGCGGTCGCGGGAAATTGTTGATGCCCTGATCGCCGCGCGCAAACCGGTGTGCTACGCCGAGATTGAGGCGAATTTTGGTCACGATGCCTTCCTGTTGCCAATAGAGCGCTATCTTAAAAGTTTTACGGCTTACATGAAGCGGGTAAAGCAGGAGGTCAGCGATGCGCTTTGATCTTAATCTGGCCGCAGAATGGACCCAGCCAGGCAGCCGCGTGCTGGATCTGGGCTGCGGTGATGGCAGCCTGTTGGCCTATCTGCGTGACAACCTGAACGTTGACGGGATCGGTCTGGAAATCGACGACCAGCATATCCGCCAATGCATGGAAAAAGGCCTCAGCGTTGTCGACCATGACCTGGACTACGGTCTCGGCAAGTTTCGCAGCAATAGTTTCGACCTGGTCGTGATGGCGCAGGCGCTGCAAACCCTGCGTTCGCCACATCTGGTCATTGATGAAATGCTGCGGGTGGGACGAGAGTGTATTGTCACCTTTCCTAACTTTGGTTACTGGCGGGGACGGCTTTATCTCGGCGCGCGCGGCCGCATGCCGGTGTCAAAATTTTTGCCCTATACTTGGTATGACACGCCTAATATTCACTTTTGCACGGTCAAGGATTTTGAAAATCTTTGCCGTGATAAAGGGATACGGGTGCTACACCGTGCGGTTGTTGATGCTGCAGATCGGGAGAGCTTCATCGCTTCGCGGTTCCCCAATTTGTTTGGCGTTACGGCGGTATATCACATCAGTAAATAACCGGGAGAAGGTATGACTCTAATACAGCGCGGCCTGACCCTGCTGCTTTGCCTGGCGGCATTTGCTGCGCAGGCGGAACAGAAACAGCGGTTCGATCACTACGATGTGCATTACAGTATCGTCAACACAACGTTTCTAAAGCCGACGGTGGCCAAAGCTTACGGCATTGTGCGCGGTGATGATCGATTTATCCTCAATATCAGCGTGCGCGAAAATTCCGACGATGGGGATGTTGCGCGAAAGGCCGATATCAGCGGCTCTGTGTTTAACCTGATACATCGCAAGCCACTGGACTTTAAAGAAGTGGATGAAGGCGATGCGATTTACTACATTGCGCAGTTTGAAGGCGACAACAAGGAAACCCTGGATTTCACGCTGTCGATTCAGCCGGAAACCAGTCGTCGCAAATACAAATTCCAATTCAATAAAGTGATGTACACGGGCAAATAATGACACGTGTTGTACTGGCCAGCGGCAATCGCGGCAAACTCAAGGAGATGCAGCAGGTATTATCCGATACCGGCTTTGAGCTGATGCTGCAGACCGACTTTGATATTGTCGACGCTGAGGAAACCGGAAAAAGCTTTGTTGAAAACGCACTGATCAAAGCGCGTCATGCCAGTGCTGCAACGGGGTTGCCAGCCTTGGCTGACGACTCTGGCTTATGTGTCAGTGCGCTACAAGGCGCGCCGGGTATTTATTCGGCGCGATACAGCGGTGCCGATGCAAGCGATGCCTCTAATAACGAAAAGTTGTTGCGAGCCCTTACTGATGCGTCGGATCGCAGCGCCACTTTCGTATGCGTGCTGGCCTACGTGCGCCATGCCGATGATCCGCTGCCGCTGATTTTTCAGGGCTTATGGCGAGGCGAAATACTTGCCGAGGGTCGCGGTGACAATGGCTTCGGCTACGACCCCCTGTTTTACGTGCCGGAACTGGCGTGCTCGTCTGCCGAGTTGCCGTCAGAAATCAAAAACCAACACAGCCATCGCGGCCGTGCCCTTGCCCTGTTTCTGGAACAATGGCGCCAGAACCCTTCACTATTCAGCTGAGCGATGGCCGTGCGCTGCCGGGCCGCGCAGACCACACGTTATTGCGACAACTTCAGGATGCGGGCTGCTCGGTGCCAGTCGCCTGCAGCAATGGCAACTGTGGCCGTTGCTTTGCCACCCTGTTGTCCGGTGTGACCCATCCGCCCAGCGATCGCAATAAAGTGCCCCTGTGCACACACTTCGCCGACGCCGACATTACCTTGCAATTACCACAGCGGGCGCACTGGCGTTGCTATAGCTGTGAGCTCATTGCAGCCCAAGGCAGCAAAGCGGTTGTGCGTTTACCTGCCGGGCGACTTGATGTCAGTGGCGCGCAGTGGCTACTGGTCAGTGGCGGGCGGGCCTATTCTGCGCAGCTGATTGCTGACGATAAACGCCTGTTGACCTTGCAGGCGTCGCTGCCGATATGCACTGAAAACAGGGCAATGGTGCGGTTGTTGAATGTGGACAGTCAGCCAGGCGGCCGTTATCAACTGCGTAATGACGCGCAGGTGGTGCTGTGCAATCTCACCGCAAGCGTGGCGCGAGAAATACAGATTTCCCTGATACAATGCGGGCTTATCATCACGCGCTGACGCCGTGATTTACCGATAGAAAATCGCATTACGCTCGCTCAGGAAGAATTATCATGCTCACTGCAATTGCAAAATTGCTGAAGGTGCTCAACTCGGATGACAACCCCGCACAGGTTGCGGTGGCAGTCGTTTTTGCCCTTATCATGGGGCTGACACCGCTGATGTCCCCCCACAATCTATTCATTTTGTTATTGGTGCTGGTACTGCGGGTTAATCTGAGCTTTTTCCTGCTTAGCTTTGCGCTGTTCTCCGGTATCGCTTATCTGCTCGATCCGCTGAGCATGCAGCTGGGTGCTGCGGTGCTGCAGGCTGAAGGCCTGACGGCTGTGTGGACTTCAATGTACCAGTCTTCCTTTTGGCGGTTTATGGCCTACAACAATACGCTGGTGATGGGTAGTGTTTGCCTGTCGTTAATTCTGGCCTTGCCTATGTACTGGGCGGTGGTGTGGGCGATAACCCGTTATCGCGACAAAGTAAGGGCCAAACTGGCCCAGACCCGGTTGATGCTGTTTGTCAAAAGCACGCGTCTGTTTGAACTGTACAGCGCACTGAATCGCTAGGGAGGCATGCTATGACAAAATGGATTCGCTGGTGGGGTCTCGGTGTTTTTACAGGCATCGTTGTGTTGTGGATGCTGAGCATCGACTGGATCATCGAAAACAGTATCGAGTTTGCCGGTACCCAAGCCGTGGGCGCCAAGGTTGAACTCGACAGTGCGACCTTGTCGCTGCGCGACGGCACATTGGAGCTCAGCCATTTGCAGGTAACCAATCCTGATCAGCCCATGCAGAACCTGTTTGAGGCCGCACGCATTCACTCGCAAGTGGATCTGTATGCACTCTTGCGGCGTCAGTTTATTTCCGACGATGCGCGCATCGAAGGGCTTAACCTCTACACCAAACGCGACAGCAGTGGCGCTATTGATGGGCGCCTGTTCAGCTTTGGTAGTGCGACCAAAAGCGGCGAGAAAAAGGCGCTGGAGTTGGCATCGAAGCTGAATATTCCAGATGTAGGCCAGTTGGCGCAGGAAGAAAAGGCGCGTCTTCAGGCTGAAGTTGAAAGCATGCAGGCAGAGGTTGAGGCGATCAAGCAGGGCTGGGAGCAGCGCATGGCGCAGTTGCCCACCAAGGAGCAATTAGCGCAGTACAAGCGTCGCTGGGAAGAGCTGGAAGATCAGAATGCCCTGGTGCGTATTAAAGGTACTAAAGAGCTGCGTGATGATATCGATGATGATCTGGAAGCGCTCAAGGATCTCGACGATCAGATCAAGGCCGATAAAGCTCGCATAGCCGCACTGACAGAAAAAGCCAAGACCTTGCCGGGCCGCGAAGCGGACCGCTTACTGGCTAGCGTGGGGCTGGATGAGGGTTTCGAAGGGATGGTTCGCCATATCGTTGGCGACGAGGCCTATGCAAAAGTGAAGCAGGGCCTTTCGTTGTACCGGGTGGCGACCAGTCAGCTCAGTGAAGGAGCCGATGCGACGGCGAAAGAAGATGACGCTGCGAAACCTCAGCGGGCGGGTGGTGAGTACATCCGTTTTGCCCAGGAGCAGCCAACACCGGAGTTCCTGATCAAGCAGGCGAGCATCGATGGTAGCGTCCCAGTCGCCGGCAAGTTGATTAAGTTTGACGGTGTGCTCAAGGATATTACCAACGAGCAGAATATCTGGGGCAAACCGATGACGTTGCTGGCCAGCGGCGGCAGCGATGATGGCGCTAGCCTGAAGCTCGATGGTCTGTTTGATCACCGGGGCGACTCGCCATCGGATCAGCTAAACTTCGACCTGAGACAATTGGCGTTGTCGGCGCTGACGCTGTCCGATAGCCCGACGTTGCCCATTACCCTGCAAAAAGGTCTCGCCAATATCCAGACAACGTTTGCATTGAATGAAAATGGACTCAACGCAACGGTAGACAGTCTCGTGAAGCAGGCGAGTTTTGCGGTGGCGGAAACGGCGGAAAACAAAACCGCCGAACTTATGCGCAAGGCTTTGGCCTCGGCCTCTCAGTTCGACCTTAAAATGTTCTTAAGCGGCAATCCGGATGATCCCGAACTGCGACTTAAATCCAGCCTCGACAGTTTGATCGGAGATGTGTTGGGAGCTGAAGTGAATGCCAAAGTCGCTGAGAAAAAAGCCGAGCTGAAAAGTGAGCTCGACAAGGTGCTGGCCGAACCCACAGCTAAACTGGGGGCTCAGGGGGCGTCTCTGGATAAGTATCAGGGGCAGCTCCAGCAGTACCGAGAGCAGCTGAACGCACTGCTCAAAGAGCTGCGTTAAGCCGCAGCGATACGGGCCGCTGGCAGGAATGCCAGCGTGCCTTGAAAAAACCTATTCAATCCCCACCTAAGCTCAGTGCCGAAAGCAAACTGCCCGGTTTGCCTGGAAATTGTGTCAGCGACTTCCGGTTTCGGTCTACCTGCAAGGTTTCAATTGCTGAGACA
This sequence comes from Litorivivens sp., assembly GCF_057445395.1. Lineage (NCBI taxonomy): Bacteria > Pseudomonadati > Pseudomonadota > Gammaproteobacteria > Litorivivens > Litorivivens sp. Next base: position 29,577 of record NZ_JBVBUV010000029.1, on the reverse strand, counting down.
ATTTTCAGGCCTCCCAGCTTTCGGCTCGATCGACCAAAACTTACGAGTCAACACAGTAGAGGAGGCATATCCGCATGGCAACATCCGCAGATCTCTACCCCTCGCGGCAGGGCGATTCAGAAGCCCTGCTGCCCCGACTTGATCCGGTGGTGTATTCGACTGCCAACACGCCGCTTGGTGAATCACAGTGTGCGTTTTATCGCGATAATGGCTACCTGATATTTCCCGGGTTATTGGCAGATATGGTCGCGCCGCTGCGCAACGAAATTGGCAAATTGAAGCGCGATCTGCGCGGCTGCGAAGAGCTGGTTCTGGAACCGGACAGCAATGAATTGCGCACCGTGTTCAACCCCATCGCATACAGCACGGTAGTGGATCGCTGCTTTCGCGATGAAAGAATCGTGGCGGTAGCGCGGCAGTTGTTGGGCAGCGAGGTATATCGCATGCAGTCGCGCATTAACATCAAGCCGCCACTGAAAGGGCGTGCCTTCAGCTGGCACAGCGATTTTGAAACCTGGCATGTCGAGGATGGCATGCCACGCATGCGGGCCCTGACGGCCTGGGTCATGCTGACAGAAAATCACAGCCACAATGGGCCGCTTTACGTGATTCCCGGTTCCCACCGGCAGTATGTGTCCTGTGCGGGCCAGACCGGCACCGACAATTACAAAACCTCATTGCGGCAGCAAACGCTGGGCGTGCCCAGTCCGCAAATGATGCAAAGGGTGCTAAAAAATCGGCGCATTAAGGCCATTACCGGCGAGCCCGGCACGCTGGTGATTCACGAGTGTAATCTGTTGCACGCCTCGCCCGACAACCTGTCGGCAGATGCTCGCAGCATTGCTATGTGTGTATACAACAGTGTGGAAAACGCGCCGCAAGCGCCCTTCAGCGGTTTGCCACCGCGGCCGGCGTTCTTGAGCTCACGAGACACCACGGCGGTGCGCGCGATTGCCGCCGAGGCGGCATGAAGCGTTAGCTGCGCGGAGGGTCAGCTAATTCGCGATGGCAATTTTACGTCGATAGCGCCGCCGCTTTTCTGCAGGCTTTCCTGAAAGAAAGCGGCGCTGCGCTCGTGTTCGCCCAGGTACGCCAGCAGGCGACCGAGTTCGGCACACACGTCGTGACCGGGGTCCAGGCGATAGCTGTTGTCGAAATATTCCCGGGCTTTGCCCCACAGCTGGTTTCGCAGGCTCAGTCTACCCAGTGTCAGTAGCAGACTGGCGTCGTTAGTGCGTTCGGGCAGCCAAGCCTCGGCGGTGAGCAGCTGTTTGTCGGGTTCGGGACCGGCAACTTTGCCATAGAGCTCGACCAGCTCTCGCTGCCAGGATTTACGCAAGTGTTTGCGCAGCAGGTCTTCGGCTTCTCGATCCATACTGCGGCTGATCAGCTGCCGCACGTAGCTGGCCACCATGGTGTCATCCTGATGAACATCCTTCGGCAGTTTGTGCCACCAGTGGGCGAGCTCTTCGTCACTGGTTTTACTGGCGTCTGAATGTCTTTTGAGCTGCCCTAAAATACAGTGGCGGCGCAACGTTTCGAGCTCTTCAGCGTCGGTCACACCGTGCTTTTTCAGGTCGGGCAGCAGTGCTAGCAAGGCGTCCCAGTCTTCCAGTCCAAGGTAGACTGATTTTAACAACCGCAGTACGGCGGGGTGGCGAGCGGTATTGCGTTGGGCTCGGGTCAGGCTGGCGAGGCTTTCCTCCAGGCGGCCGTTCTGCAGCAGCAGGCGGGCCTGAACCAGTTCGATAGCTACATTGGCGCCCTGAGTGTTGCGCTCGGCGCGGGCGAGCAGCGCGCTGGCCTCGCGTGGATCACCCAGCGCATTGGCGGCATAGGCGGCGCCCAGATAATTGAGTAGCGGTTCGTCCACATCGTCAAGGTGTCGGGTGAGTAGGCGCTTGGCCTTGTCGTAGTTCCCTTCTACCAGGGCGATCAAGCCGTCGTTGCTCTGCCGGTTACTGCGCTGCTGGCGGCGCTGGCCAAGATAGCGCGCCAGTCGCGAACCGCCGCTCCAGCCAAAGTGGCTCAGACGCAGCAGGTAGTATCCAGCGCCCAACAGCAGCAGAAACAGCAGCAGAGCGACCCAGAATGAAGTTTCAATAGCCACATTGCCAATGGCGAGCAGCATATAGCCGGGATCGCGTTGTACAAGAACTCCCAGGCCGGCGGCTGCCAGCAGTGCGCCCAGTGCGATTAAAAAATAGCGAATCACGGTTGGGCCTCCCCCTCGCGACGCTGGTCGATGAGCGCAGCAAGGGCTGCAATGCTAGCGGTGAGCGGCGGGTTAGCAGGGCGAATGGTTTTCTGGCTCAAGTGCTCGATGTCGGCCAGTACAGCCTGCTCGGCTTCGCCGTTTCTGTAGTAGCGGCGCAGCCAGTCGCTGCAACGGGCCAATGCCTTGCGGAACAGGTCTTGGTTGCCGCTGGTCAGCGCCCATTGAGCCTGTTCGAACATCAGCTGCAGGTTTTCCTGAAACAATTCGCGTTGGCCGCCGGCGATTACGGATTCCTGATAACTGGCGTCGCGATCGCTGACCCGGATGTAAGAATCCAGCTTTTCGGCGGCGCGGGCAAAGCCGTATTTGATTATTGGCCACACTGTATCCCAGGCGAGTTCCGGTGGTGGTTCCGGCGCCGGGGCGATCGGTTTGGCCCTGACTTTCCGGTCGGCAAGGGGTTGCAAGGCGATGGCTGCGGCATTAATGCTATCGAGTTCATCCTGAAGCGCACCGACATCAAAGGCGAGAATGTCCTTTACGTGTTCCAGATCGCGTGCGAGTACTGTCAGTACCGCATCGGTGCGGCTGTCCTGAGTCGTACGCAATTTGCGCTGCACATCCAGTAGCAGATCATTTACCGGAGTAAGGTCGCCACCTAGCTGTGCACGCTGGTGGGCCAGTCGCAGCAGGTATTCAGCTTCCGCCAGAATCCAGTCATCGCGATTCAGGCGCACTGCTTCATTCAGCCTTTCCTGGGTGGCGGTGAGTTGTACTGCGGTCTGATTCAAGCGTTGTTCCTGCTGTTGCAGGCTGTTTTCCAACACCAGCTGTTGCTGCTTCAGGGTTTCGCGCAGCTCTTTATCCTGAGTCGTCAGTTGCTGGCGCAAGCGCGCAAAAGCGTCCTGCTGTGCAGTAGCGAGCTCTTGCCGCAGATTCTCACCGGCACTGACCAGATCCTCGCGCCAAGGCTTTTGTGCCGGGCTGCCCTGATGCTGCAGCCAGAACTGGTAGCCCAGCCAGCCGCAGGCGGCGCCACCCAGCAGAAAGGCGAGCAGTGCTACAAAAAGAGTAAAGCCACCGCCGCGTTTGGGTGGTGGTGCTGATTGCTGTTCGGTGAGTACGGGTGGTTCCGGTGTGGTTTCGGCCGTGTCGGTTGCCGACATGCAGTGTATCCCCTAGTCAATGGTAACGCTGGTGCAGTATGGACTGCGCGCTCCTTTTACAGGGAAAGCGCAGCCGAACGCGCCGCCAGTAATGCAGAAAGCGTAGCATCAAGACTCGCGTTTTCTGCGGCAACAGTTCTAGCATAGCCCAGTTTTGCGGCAAGAGCAGCGACCCGTTCGCCGGGTGTGATTATTGGGCACTGAAACAGGCGGTGATTTGAGGGCAACCAGCTGGTCAGATTGTGCAGACTTTCGCCACTGTTCACCACGCTGCAGTTGATATTGGCCGCCGCGATTGCGTTCAGTCGCTCAGCGTTGCTGCCCGCTGGCGCTTGGCGCTGGTAGCACTCGATATAGTCCACGCGGGCGCCGCGTGTGCGCAGGGTGTCTGCCAGGGTTTCGCGGCCGCCAATGCCGCGTACGATAGCGAATTTGCGATGGCTGAGCGATTGCAGGTCAGCGTGGGCCAGCAGGCTTTCGCTGTTCATGGCGCCGTCACCGCCACAGGCTTGAATACCGTGCTGCGCCAGCGCGTCTTTGGTGGCCTTGCCGATGGCCCAATAGGATTGGCGCACGGGTAACTGCGGCCAATAGTTGTCGATCATTGCCATGCCATGTTCCACGGCGTTGACGCTGATAAAAATGATGTCGTCGTAGTGATCGAGGTCCAGAATGCACTGGCGTGCCTGCAGTAGTGCTGACGCGTGTTTGTCGTTGTCCAGTGGTGCTATTTCCAGCGCTGGCAGGTGCAGGGCTTGGGCGCCAGCGCCCTGCAGGGCGGTGATGAGTTCAGCGGCGCGCTCGCTTGGGCGGGTTACCAGAACGCGCAGTCCTGATAGTGCCTCAGCGCTCAGTGTTGCCATAAATCGCTGCCAGAATATCACCAGCGCCCTGACTGAGCAGGGCTTCTGCAACGGCGCGGCCGAGTGCCTCGGGCTGACTGCTGGCGCCGCGCGCTTCTGCTTCGAGCAGGGTGGTGCCATCTGGTGCGCCAACTCGGCCACGCAGCCACAGCTGATCGCCTTCGAGCAGGGCAAAACCGGCAATGGGGACCTGACAGCCGCCTTCGAGGCGATTGTTCATGGCGCGCTCGGCGCGCACCCGCAGGTCGGTGTCACTGTGATTGAGAGGTGCCAACAGCTGTTTCAGTTCAGTATCGTCGCTGCGAACTTCAACACCCACCGCGCCCTGACCCACGGCAGGCAGAGATAAGTCTTCGTCAAGGAAACTGGCGATGCGTTCTTCCAGCTGCAGTCTGATCAAACCGGCCGCGGCCAGTACAATGGCGTCAAATTCTCCCTCGTCCAGTTTGCGCAGGCGGGTCTGTACATTGCCGCGCAGGCTGCGAACCACCAGATCCGGGCGCCGGGCGCGAAGCTGGCATTCGCGGCGCAGGCTGGAGGTGCCTACGCAGGCGCCTTGCGGCAGGTCGTCGACGGTTGCGAAACGGTTGCTGACGAACGCATCTCTGGGATCTTCCCGCTCGCAGATAACAGCCAGCTCAAGTCCGGCCGGGAAGTGCATGGGCACATCTTTCATGGAGTGCACGGCCATATCGGCGCGTCCTTCCAGCATGGCCTGTTCCAGCTCTTTGACAAACAGGGCTTTGCCGCCAATTTTCGACAGCGGCGAATCCAGCAGTTGGTCGCCACGGGTGGTCATGCCCACCAGCTCTACGTCGAGCCCTGGGTGGTGGCGCTGCAATTCGGCCTTGATGTATTCGGCCTGCCAGAGGGCGAGTAGGCTTTCGCGGGTGGCGATGCGGACGGTGCGGGTCAAAATGGCGCCTCTTTCAAGTACTGCGGGGTGCCCTATCATACGGTTCAGCCGCGCTACCGCAAGCCCCGGTGTGGATTGGGGCCGGGCTGGTGGCTGTGCGCGACTGATGCATGTGGGGCCAGTCTGTGAATCGTCGTCAGCCTGTGGCCCCCTCCGATTTGCATAGCCCCGGTCGAAAGAGCGCTGCAATCAGGCTTCAGGGAAGGCTGTCCAACCTTCAACCCAGCTGCGTTTGATGCCGGGGCGTATGGCGCCGAGGAAGGTTGCCGCTTCGTCCCAGAATTCGCCTTGGGGGCGTTTTACTTGGCGCGCGCGGTCGCTGTTGCTGAGCAGTGGGATGTAGTCGGGTGCGGTGTTGTGTGCGGCGCGAGAGGTCAGGCCTGCATCGCTGTCGAGCCAGATATCGTCCATGCTGGCAAAGTATTCGGCCTCGGGAAAGCCGTTGTCGTCATCTTTGCCGTTCTCGTCGCTGAAAAAACCGTTGCCGCTGGCGCCAATTTTTTCCGCCACCAGACCGCTGAAACTCAGGCTGCCGTCGGCGATGCGGCGCACCGTGGCTTCATCGCGCACATCCACCAGTTCACCGGAGAAACCTTGCACCAGAAAATTGTTGAAGTGCCCACCGGTGCCTTCGCGCAGCGTCATGGCTCGTTGATATTTGTCTGGATTGCCCGAGCTGATCAGTGTCACGTTGTAAAACTCGGGTTCGGAGATGGGGCTGGCGGTGTGGTTGTCGCCGTTGTTGTCCCCTTCGAAGGCATTGTCGCCCATGCCTGGGTACTGCTGCACAATCAGGAACTGGACGCGCCCGCGCCAGCCGAGATCCCAGTCGAGTGAGTCGTCGCCGGCGCCGGTAATCAGAATGTTTCTGAGGTCGACGGTGCCGCCAAACACTTCCACCCCGTCATCCAGCGCATGGTGTACCTGCACGCTGCGCACGATGGTATTGCTGCCGCAGCCACCCAGGGTCAGTCCGTTGAGCTCGTTGTTGGCATAGGCCTCATAGCCGGCAAATTCAATACGGGCAAATTCCAGTACGCCGCAATTGGAGTTTGGGTCGATACCGCCGAATGCTGCGCGAGTATCGCCCTCCGGCACACCTTCGATGCGCGCGTCGTCAATATTGACCGGCGCATTGCCGAGCATGACCAGTCCGCCCCAGTCGCCGGCTTTGCGCTTGCCAACCGGGTTGGCGCTAGTGAATACGATAGGCATTTCTATGCTGCCGCGGGCGTGCAGGGTTGCGTCTCGCGTTATGACCAGTGCCGAACCGTTTTTCCCAAGAACGGTTGTGCCGGGCTCTATTACCAGTCGTGCGCCGGCTTCGACATAGACGATGTCTTCGAGAAGCCAATGCTTGTCGGCGGTCCAGCGGTTGTCACCAAACAACGACCCGCTGACCGCTACCTTGTTGCTGCTCAGGCCCAGAGAATCGCGCAGCAGCCAGGCAGCGCTGGCGGAGATGACCAGCAGTACGGTCAGCAGGCTTGGTAGCAGATAACGGCGCTGGGTGCGTTTGCTGATATTGACGAAACCTTGCTGGGCCTGGGTGGCTGTGACGTCTGGATTCAAGGACAGCCTCGTCGCCGAGGTGTTGGTGCGGGCAACCAGTACGTCGCGGTTGTCCATCGCGCTGAGTTCGCCGGCCAGTTGGCGTATTTTAGGATTTTTACTGGTACTGGCGCGGTGCAGTATTTCCAATCGGTAGTCCGGGTCTTTCATGAGTGTGCTGAAGTGCAGGTGGCGTAGTCCCTGGTCGTCCTGTTGTTCGCAGACCTGTTTTAGCTGCCAGAGCCCTTCAACCAGCTGCGCTCTGGGGGAGCCTGTGTCGGTGCTTGCCATATCGTAAATCCTCGATGTTTCGGGCGACGATTATCGCGGCGGAATGTGACTGTTTAATGAAAGGCGAACGCGCTGGGCAGGAGTGCTATAATGCCGCCTTTTTACACAGCGGCGTCGATGGCAGCCGCTACCGCGGCGGAAGGACATTCTCGATTTATGAGTGACAAGCAAGCAGATATCAAACCCTGGGGCGGGCGCTTTTCCGAGCCCACGGATCAATTCGTCGAGCGTTTTACCGCGTCTGTCGGGTTTGATCAGCGGCTCTATCACCACGATATCAATGGTTCGCTTGCCCATGCGCAAATGCTGGCCAGCGTAGGGGTGCTCACGGATGACGAATATCGTCAGATCAGCGAAGGGCTCGAAGCGATTCGCGGCGAGATCGAGCGCGGTGAATTCAACTGGTCGGTGAGCCTGGAAGATGTGCACATGAATATCGAAGCGCGTCTGACCGACCGCATTGGTATCACCGGTAAGAAACTGCACACCGGACGCTCGCGCAATGATCAGGTCGCCACGGATATTCGCCTGTATCTACGCGACGAAATTGACAGCATCGCCGGTGAGCTTACGCGCCTGCAACAGGGGTTGTGTGATCTGGCCGAGCGCGAAGCCGACACCATCATGCCCGGGTTTACCCATTTGCAGACCGCGCAGCCGGTTACTTTTGGTCACCACCTGCTGGCCTGGAATGCGATGCTCGAACGCGACTATGAGCGGCTGATGGATTGCCGTAAGCGGGTTAACCGCTGCCCGCTGGGCGCCGCGGCACTCGCTGGCACTACTTATCCCATCAATCGGGAGCTGACGGCACAGTTGCTGGGCTTTGATGGGCCAACGGAAAATTCGCTGGACTCGGTCAGCGACCGGGATTTTGCGATTGAGTTTACGGCCTGTGCCAGCATTGTGATGACACATTTGTCGCGTTTCAGTGAAGAGTTGGTGCTGTGGACCTCGGCTCAATTTAACTTTATCAACCTGCCCGACCGCTTCTGCACCGGCTCCAGCATCATGCCGCAGAAGAAAAATCCGGATGTGCCTGAGTTGGTGCGCGGCAAAACAGGTCGCGTGAACGGTCATCTGGTGAGCCTGTTGACGCTGATGAAATCCCAGCCGTTGGCATACAACAAGGATAATCAGGAAGACAAGGAGCCACTGTTCGATACCATCGATACGCTGCGTGATTGCCTGAAGTCTTATGCCGATATGGTGCCGGCAATTACGGCCAATGCTGAGGTTATGCGCGAAGCGGCGATGCGCGGCTTTTCCACGGCGACAGATCTGGCAGATTACCTGGTGCGCAAAGGCGTCGCTTTCCGCGATGCACATGAGATTGTGGGCAAGTCGGTGGCTTACGGCATCGATACGGGCAAGGACCTGTCGCAGATGAGTCTGGATGAGTTACGCCAGTTCAGTGACACCATCGAATCCGATGTGTTCGACGTGCTTACCCTGGAAGGGTCGGTGAATGCGCGTGACCACGTGGGCGGCACCGCGCCGGCTCAGGTAAAAGCGGCTGTACAGCGCGTCAGAAAATTGCTGGCGCAGCGAAACTAATCTCCATTCACGCTATCTAACCCTGCGGGCACACTGTGGCCGCAGTGTTTGTTTTCACAGCGCCCTGATTCAGCCAGCCTGCGCATGCTTGTGCGTTTCAAAAGAAAAATGCTTGGTGGGGTATTCCATGAAAAAACTTCTCGGGCTTGCGCTCGTTGGCGGCCTGTTACTTGCGCTTTGGTGGCAGTTTCAGCCATCGCCGGTTGCGCCGGAGCGCAGCGCGCCAGTAGTTGCGGTCAGCGTCTATACGGTTGAAACGCGAGAATTTGCCGACCGGGTGGAAGCCTTGGGCAGCCTGCGCGGCAACGAATCGATCACCATTACCACCAATGCGACTGATACTATTGCGGCGATTCATTTTACCGAAGGCCAGCGGGTAAAAGCTGGACAGTTGCTGGTAACACTCGAGCAGGCGGAAGAGCAGGCCCAGCTGGCGTCAGCCCAGGCCGACCTTGCAGAACAGCAGCGTGAAGTGCGTCGGTTGGAAGGTCTGGTTAAAACCATGTCGGCGGCTCAAACCGAACTGGATCAACGCCGCACGGCATTGGAAAAAGCGCGCCACAAAATTGATGAGTTGGAGGCGCGAATTGCCGACCGTCGCGTCACTGCCCCATTTGCCGGTGTGCTGGGATTGCGCATGGTTAGCCCCGGGGCGCTGGTATCGCCCGGAACAGCCATTACTACGCTCGACGATATTGATCCGGTAAAGCTCGACTTCAGTGTGCCTGCCGCGTTATTGGGCTCGCTGAAACCCGGGCTTGAACTGCGCGCCAAAACAGCTGCCTACGATGAGCCTTTCAGTGGCCACGTTACGGTGATTGACAGCCGGGTAAATACCACTGATCGCTCAATTCGGGCGCGCGCGGAATTTGATAATGCCGAGGGGTTACTCAAGCCCGGTATGTTGATGACGGTGGACCTGCTGCGCAATCCGCGCACCGCATTACTGGTGCCGGAAGCGGCCCTGCTTACCCGTGAACAGCAGCACAGTGTCTGGGTGATCGACGACAATCAGACCCTGCAGCGTCGCACCGTGCAAATCGGGTCGCGGCAGCCGGGGTGGGTTGAGGTACTCAGTGGCCTGGTGCCAGGTGAAATAATTGTGCGCGCAACTTTCCCTCGCCTGCGCGAGGGCATACGTGTGACGGCGCCGGAACTTGGCGGTGAGGTCGGTTGAGATGCTGGTTTCCGATACCGCAGTAAAGCGCCCTGTGTTTGCGGTGGTCATCAGTCTGTTGCTGGTGGCCTTTGGCCTGGTTTCCTTCGAGCGTCTGCCGCTGCGGGAATACCCGGATATCGATCCGCCGATCGTTTCCATTCGCACCAATTATCTGGGCGCTTCGGCGGCAGTGGTTGAGTCGCGCGTTACCCAGTTAATTGAAGACAGCATTGCCGGCATTGAAGGCATCAAGACCATTACCTCGTCGAGCGCTGATGGCCTGTCCGCTATCAGTATCGAATTCAACCTGAGTCGGGATATTGAATCCGCCGCCAACGACGTGCGTGACCGCGTGTCGGGGGTCATGGGTAATCTGCCGCAGGAGGCCGACGCACCGGAAGTGCAGAAGAGTGACGCCGACGAGCGGGTCATCATGTGGCTGAACCTCACCTCGCAGTCAATGGACACACTTGAGCTGACCGATTATGCAGAGCGGTATCTGGTGGATAGGTTCTCGACCATTGATGGGGTGGCCCGGGTACGGGTCAGCGGTGGTCTCGAATACGCCATGCGTATTTGGCTCGACCGCAAAGCGATGGCAGCGCGTGGACTGACGGCCACCGATATCGAGAATGCGCTGCGCAGTGAAAATGTCGAGTTACCCGCAGGCACAGTCAAATCTGTCGACAGAGATTTTATTGTCAAGCTGGATCGCAACTATCTTACCGAAGAAGATTTTCAAAAACTGGTGGTCGGTCGCGGGGAAGATGGTTACCTGATCCGCCTGAAAGATGTTGCCCGGGTGGAGCTCGGTGCGGCTGAGTGGCGTCGTCAGTTTCGCGGTAACGGCATCAATATGGTGGGGCTTGGCATTATCAAGCAAAGCACGGCTAATACCCTGTCAGTAACTCGCGAAGCAAAAAAGCTGCGTGACCGGATCAGAGGGACGTTGCCGGAAGGCATGGACATCAAGCAGAGTTTTGACAGCTCCGTGTTTGTTGAAAGCGCCATTTCTGAGGTTTACAGCACGCTGTTTATTGCGGCGGGGTTGGTTGTGTTGGTGATTCTGCTGTTTCTCGGTGACTGGCGAGCGATGATGGTGCCAGCGGTGACGGTGCCAGTGTCATTGATTGCCACCTTTACGGTGCTTTACGGGTTGGGCTATAGCCTGAATCTGCTGACTTTGCTGGCGCTGGTACTGGCAATCGGCATGGTGGTGGACGATGGCATTGTGGTATTGGAAAACATTCATCGCCGCATGCAGGAAGGGGAAAGCCCGCTGGTGGCCGCCTATCGCGGTGCTCGTCAGGTAGGCTTTGCGGTGGTGGCGACAACTCTGGTGCTGATCGCCGTGTTTATCCCGATAACCTTTCTGCGTGATGACGTGGGCCGTCTGTTTGGCGAATTCGCCATCGCGATGGCGACGGCGGTCGGTTTTTCCAGCGTGGTCGCGCTGACCTTGTCGCCGGTGATCTGTGCCAGATTGCTTAAAGCAGACAATGGTCGCCATTCACTGAGCAAAGCCGGCGATCGCATTTTTAATGCGCTTCAGGTTCGATACCAAGCGGGCCTGAAAAAGGCATTGCATGCCCCGTTGGGCATGGCTCTGGTGCTGCTCGCCGCGTTTGCGGTTTGTTATGGACTGTTTAAACAGATTCCCCAGGAGTTTGCTCCCAAGGAAGATCGGGGTGTCTTCTTTCTCATCATTAAGGGGCCTGAAGGCGCATCTTTCGACTACACCAGTCAGCGGGTATTGGAAATTGAAGAAGCGCTGATGCCACTAGTAGAGGCCGGGGATATTCAGCGGCTGTTGCTCAGGGCGCCACGTGGCTTTGGCGGTGGTGAGGATTTCAGTGGCGCAATGGGTATTATCGTGCTGTCGCCCTTTGACTCGGGGCGCCGCGACTCTTACGCCATCATGGCCGACGCCCGTGACCGGGTGGCCGACATCAGCGGGGTTTCGGTGTTCCCCGTCATGCCGCAGGCACTGGGCGGCCACGCCAACAAGGCAGTGCAATTTGTGATTGGCGGCGCCGACTACGATGAGCTGGCGCGGTGGCGTGACCGCATCATAGCCGAGGCGCAGAGCAACCCTGGGCTGGTGGGTTTGGACAGCGATTATCAGGAAAGCAAACCGCAGCTGCGGGTATCGATCGACCGCGAGCGGGCCGCCTCCCTGGGTGTGCAACTGGTCGATATCAATCGCACTCTGGAAACGCTGCTGGGTTCGCGCCGGGTAACCACCTTTATGCGTGAGGGTGAGGAATACGATGTCATTCTGGAGGGGGAGCCGGATGGGCAGCGCTCGCCGGGAGATCTCCACAATATTTATGTGCGCTCGGTGACCACTGATCGGCTGATACCGCTGTCCAATCTGATCACGCTGGAAGATCGCGCGGACGCGGCAACGCTAAACCGTTTTAACCGCATGCGAGCGATTACAATTGATGCCGCGGTGGGGGGTGATTACACCTTGGGTGAAGCCCTGGCCTATATGGAAAATCTGACGCGGGAGATCGCGCCGGAAGCAGTGATCGACTACAAGGGCGAATCCTTGAAGTTGAAAACCAGCAGCGGTGACATCTATTTTATTTTTGCTCTGGCGCTGATGGTTGTGTTTCTGGTGATGGCCGCCCAGTTTGAAAGTTTTATCCACCCCTTGGTGATTATGCTCACCGTACCGCTGGCGGTGGCGGGCGCATTGATTGGCCTGTACCTGTTTGGACAGAGCATCAACATCTATTCACAGGTGGCGTTGATTATGTTGGTGGGTTTGGCTACCAAGAACGGTATTTTGATTGTTGAGTTTGCCAATCAGTTGCGCGACGAGGGCATGGCTTTTGAGGATGCGCTGCTGCAAGCGGCCGGGCAGCGTCTGCGTCCCATTCTGATGACCTCCATCACGACAATCATGGGCGCGGTACCGCTGATACTGGCCAGTGGGGCCGGGGCCGAAGCTCGTTTTGTTATCGGTATTGTGGTGTCCAGTGGGGTCAGCGTGGCAACCTTGCTCACCCTGTTTGTCGTGCCGCTGGCCTACGCCCTGTTAGCACGCAATACCCATACGCCGCAGACGATAACGCGGCAGCTGGAAGCAGAGCTGCAAGGTACGGATTGGCGTCGCGATATTGAATAACGCGGTGTGTGCTCCTCCCGCCGCGATCGGGGGAGGAGCCCGGTGGCGCTTAAGGCTTTTTAACCAGCGCTGCTGTCTGGGCGGCAAACAGTTCTTCTATGCCCTGTTCTGCAAGGTCGAGCATGCCGTTCAGTTCTTGGCGGGCAAATGGTGCGGCTTCGGCGGTGCCTTGAACCTCAATAAAGCCACCGTTGGAACCCATCACCACGTTCATATCGGTTTCGGCGGTGGAGTCCTCGGCATAGTCGAGGTCGAGTACGGGCTGACCTTGGTATACGCCAACGCTAACGGCGGCAATCTGCTGAACAATGGGGTTTTCTTTGAGCGTGCCAGCCTCAAGCATGGAGGCTATGGCATCGGCCAGTGCCACGTAGGCCCCGGTGATAGATGCGGTGCGGGTGCCGCCATCGGCCTGAATAACGTCACAATCGAGCTGAATCGTGTTTTCGCCCAGTTTTTTCATGTCAATGCCAGCGCGCAGTGAGCGGCCGATCAGGCGCTGAATTTCCTGGGTGCGACCACTCTGTTTGCCGCGCGCCGCTTCCCGCCCCATGCGTGAGCCGGTTGAGCGCGGCAGCATGCCGTACTCGGCGGTAACCCATCCTTGGCCTTTGCCGCGCAGAAAGGGTGGTACCGAAGTGTCGACCGACGCCGTGCAGATCACCTTGGTATTGCCCATTTCAACGAGCACTGAGCCTTCCGCATGGCAGGTGAACTGTCGGGTCAGGCGTACTTCGCGAAGCTGATTGGGCTGGCGTCCACTGGGTCGGGTCATAGATAAAACTCCTGCTGGTTTGAATAAGGGCGCAGAGTATAGCAGCTCACTCGGTCAATTCGGCTGTTGCGGTAATCCCCCACTTAAATCCTGGTGCGGAGTGAGTACAATAGCGATCTGTTTCAATTCCGGAGAATGCCTTTGTCTGTTCGCAGCATGACTGCCTTTGCGCATCAGCGCGCTGAATACCCTTGGGGGACGGCGGCGTGGGAGATCCGTTCCGTTAATCAGCGCTACCTTGATCTGACGTTTAAGCTGCCGGAGCTGTGGCGCCATCTGGAACCGGGGTTGCGAGATGCGCTGCGTAAGAATCTCTCGCGCGGCAAGGTGGAAGTCAGTTTGCGCCTGCAGATGCGTTCTGAGGGCAGCGAGAGCCTGAAAATCAATCATGCACTGGCCGGTGAGGTTATGGCCGCTGCCCAAGCAATTCACGGCAAATTGGATCACCCCGCGTCGATCGACCCCTTGGCCATATTGCAATGGCCGGGGGTGGTGGGCGAATCTCAGCCGGATGCGGACGAGGTGCAGCAGGCGTTAATGACGCTGTTTGCGCAAGCGCTGGCAGAGCAGAGTGCTGGCCGTGAACGCGAAGGGGCGGAGCTCAAGCTGATGATAGAACAGCGGCTGGAGCAGATAGTGGTTATTACGGCGCGGCTGCGCCAAGCCATGCCGCAGCTGGTACAGGCGCAGCGAGACAAGCTCTTGCAGCGTCTGGAGGGGCTGGACGTCAAACTCAACGAGGAACGGCTGGAAGCTGAAGTGGCGTTGCTGGCCCAGAAGATAGATGTGGCGGAGGAGCTGGATCGGCTCGACACCCACGTGCAGGAAGTGCTGCGAATACTGCGCAAGGGCGGCGCCTGTGGTCGCAAGCTGGATTTTCTAATGCAAGAGCTTAACCGTGAGGCAAACACATTGTCGTCCAAGGCTGTGGTGGCTGACAGCACGCAATCGGCGGTTGAGCTCAAGGTATTGATTGAGCAGATGCGCGAGCAGATCCAGAATATTGAGTAATAGGCGCTCGCGATTCTTCAGCGTCTAACAATTGCTGGTATCATAAAAAATCACTCTCTCAGGTTCCGGATTATTCGCACTCATGGCAACGCAGGGCATTCTCTATACTATTTCAGCACCCTCCGGTGCGGGCAAAACCAGTCTGGTCAGAGCCCTGTTGGAGCAGATGGACAATATCCGGGTGTCGGTTTCGCACACCACGCGCAAGCAGCGCCCTGGCGAAGTTGAAGGGCGTGACTACCACTTTATATCGGTGGATGAATTCAAACAGATGCTCGGTGATGCAGCGTTTCTCGAGCACGCTCAGGTATTCGACAATTTCTATGGCACCTCACAAGCATGGGTGGCGCAGCAATTGGCAGCCGGAACCGATGTAATTCTGGAGATTGACTGGCAGGGCGCCGAGCAGGTGCGCCGTGCAATGTCAGATACTCGCTCCATCTTTATACTGCCGCCCTCGCGCGCGACGCTCGAGGAGCGGTTACAGGGGCGTGGTCAGGACGATGAGGCGACGATAGCTCGGCGAATGCGGGCGGCGGTGGATGAAATGTCACACTTCCCCGAGGCGGAGTTTATTGTGATCAATGACGAGTTTGACGTGGCGCTGGCCGATCTGGTGGCCATCGTGCGCAGTCAACGCCTGAGCCTGCCCTCCCAGCAGATTCGCCATCAGGCATTGTTAGCGGAATTGCTGTCGCGCTCTGATCAAATTTGATACACTCCTGCGCCCGCCGGTCGGCACAGATTGTGAACCATTGCTCTGTGTTAGGATTGCAATTGGCGGTGCAATTGCCTTAACTATCGGTCAGGGCAGGCTTTTCCCGATGTTTTAATCGGTTTTCAGGAATACACTTTTCAGGAATGACAGATGGCACGTATTACAGTTGAAGATTGTCTTGAGCATGTTGATAACCGTTTCGAATTGGTGATGGTTGCCAGCAAGCGGGCGCGTGCAATCGCTACTGGCGGCAAGGATCCTCTGGTTAGCGAGGACGGCGATAAACCAACCGTGCTGGCCCTGCGTGAAATTGCTGAACAGAAATTAACTCCGGCAGAGATTATGGCAGCGGACATCGAACGCGAAGAGCCAGAACTGGATCTCTCGGATATGGACACCACTATCGGTTGAGCGCGCTGCGTTGAGGGGGGGAATGCTTCAATATTCTATATTCCAAACCCAAAACGGGCAGAAACCGGAACATTCCATTGATGCACTGGCAGCCACGCTGTCAGAGTATCTGTCGCCGGAACAGGTTAACCTGGTACAGCGCGCCTATTACTACGCCGAGCAGGCCCACGAGGGCCAGCGTCGGCGCAGCGGCGAACCCTACGTAACTCACCCTCTTGCGGTTGCCGCCATCTTGGCGGATATGCACATGGATCATCAGAGTCTGATGGCCGCCATGCTGCACGATGTCATTGAAGACACCGCTATCTCTAAGAAAATCCTAAGTCAGCAATTTGGTTCTACGGTTGCGGAGCTGGTAGATGGGGTCTCTAAACTGACCCGTATCGAGTTTCAGTCCCGCGCAGAACAGCAGGCAGAAAACTTCCAGAAAATGGCCCTGGCCATGGCCAAGGATATCCGTGTCATCCTGGTGAAGCTGGCAGACCGTCTTCACAATATGCGTACGCTTGGCGTGCTCCAGCCTGAGAAGCGCCGTCGTATCGCGCGTGAAACCCTCGAAATCTATGCGCCCATCGCCCAGCGTCTGGGTATGCACAATATCCGCGTGGAATTTGAAGACCTTGGCTTCAGTGCGATGTACCCGATGCGCGCTGATCGTATTCGAGCAGCCGTGCGGCAGGTGCGCGGTGACCGCCGTGAAATAGTCGAAAATATCCGCGAAACCGTTGAGTCGTATCTGGAAGAAGAGGGTATTCCAGCCCGTATCACGGGCCGCGAAAAGCATCTATTTAGCATCTACCAGAAAATGCGCAGCAAGCGTAAATCCTTCAGCGAGATCATGGATCTCTACGCGTTTCGCATCGTGGTAGATTCGGTTGATAACTGTTATCGGGTTTTGGGTTGTGTGCACAGTCTCTATAAACCGGTCCCCGGACAGTTCAAGGATTACATCGCCATTCCCAAGGCAAACGGGTATCAATCACTGCACACTGGGTTGTTTGGTTTGCACGGCGTTCCCATCGAGATTCAGATTCGTACTGAAGAGATGGAGGAAATGGCCAACAACGGCATCGCCGCGCACTGGCTGTACAAGACCGATGGCGACGCGGCAAACGGCAATAGCCATGCGCGGGCCCGTCAGTGGGTGCAGGGCCTGCTGGAGATTCAGCAGCGCACAGGTAATTCACTGGAATTTATCGAAAACGTCAAAATTGATCTGTTCCCGGATGAAATATACGTGTTCACGCCTAAAGGCGAGATACTCGAGCTGCCGGCAGGTGCCACACCGGTAGATTTTGCCTACTCGGTACACAGCGACGTGGGTAACAGCTGTGTTGCCTGTCGTATCAACCGGCGACTCGCGCCCCTGTCGGAAGTGCTGCAGAGCGGACAGACCGTTGAGGTAATTACCGCTCAGGGCGCGCAGCCTAACCCTAACTGGCTGAACTTTGTGGTGACAGCCAAGGCGCGCTCGACGATTCGCCATTTTCTCAAGCACCAGCGTCGCAGTGAAGCGGTGGAGCTTGGCGAGCGTATGTTGGAAAAGGCTTTGGCCGGTTTGGGAGGTCAGCTGAAGGATATCCCCGAACGTCAGCTGGAGGAGTTGGTGGAGACAACCGGTGCTGACCGGTTTGATAGCATTCTGGAGGAGATCGGGCTTGGCAACCGGGTGGCCTATCTGACAGCGCGGCAGTTATTCAATGCGCCCGGCAAGACGGAGCCGGAACAGACCTCGCTGGGGCAGCATGCGATGGTCATTAACGGTACTGAAGGTTTCCTGGTGAACTTCGCCAAGTGCTGTTACCCCATTCCCGGCGACCCCATCATCGGGCTGCTCAGTTCGGAGAAGGGGGTCGTAGTGCACACAGATAATTGCCACAACAGTATCGAGCTTCGCAGTAAGCCGGAAAAGGTGGTGCCTTTAT
Organism: Litorivivens sp.; assembly: GCF_057445395.1. NCBI lineage: Bacteria > Pseudomonadati > Pseudomonadota > Gammaproteobacteria > Litorivivens > Litorivivens sp. The sequence goes on along the minus strand of NZ_JBVBUV010000029.1, from coordinate 11,880 downwards.
CTTGGGCAGAGGACACCGACAATGAATTTACCGTTGAGCTCAAGGTCGAGCTGTCAAAGCAGCGCGGTATTATTGCGGTGCTGGCCACCCGCGTGAACGGCGCCGACGCCAGTATTGAAAAAATCAGCGTGGAAGACGATACCCCGAAAGTGACTATTGTGCACTTGTTGATAGGCGTGAAGTCTCGTGTTCACCTGGCTAATATCATGCGCCGAATTCGGCACATTCCCGCCACTCTGCGCGTCACTCGCGTACGTCACTAATTAGTGCGCAGGCGAGAGCCCCGCGACCTGCTCGCTATTGGCTATAGCACTTAACAGTCGGATGCGCTGCTGGGTTGGCTGAATGCAATCAGGAGAACTTCTGTTTGCGAAAACGCCACTGAGCTCCAGCAGATTTTCGCCCTGCCGCAGCTCGAGCGACAACACCTCACCAAACTTGCTGGCACTGGGTGAAAACTCGCCGCTGATGTCTTCGCCATTGAGCGTGGCGTGGAAGGTTTCGGCCTCAACGGGTGCTTTGTAAAACAGCATCAGCTTCTGGTCGGCACTCAAAGTGTAGGCGCCATTATCTTGTTTGGCGTGAACGTGCACCAGCTCACTGGCCGGTGTTGGGCAGTCACTGGCGATTAGGCCGGCGCTGCTGAAAGAAAGTAAAACTCCAGTTACCCACTGTTTCATAATACTTCACATTCCGTTGTTGTCGGCCGCGCTTTTATCCAGTGCGCTTTGGCCGCCTCGCGTGATTAAGCTCGATTCTTTTAGCTTGGGTGAGGTAGCCGCTGTGCAGATACATCACTAGCCTTGAAGCAAGAATAGCCACTCCGGCGAGGAGTTATTGTGATTTTTGGAACAGCGAGTGTGGCGAAAATGCTTTGTGTGGTCAAGACGGGGGAGTGGGCGAGGCACCGGGTTTGCTTTAACATGCCTTTCTTTTTGCCGGTTATGTGAGAGAAATCAATGAGTAAAAAAGTCATCGTAGCTACTGATCAGGCGCCACAGGCGATCGGCCCTTATTCGCAGGCGGTAGCCTTTGGTAATATTACCTTTCTGTCGGGTCAGATCCCGCTTGATCCTAAAACCATGACGATGGTGGGTGAAACTGCGGCTGAGCAGGCCGAGCAGGTATTTAAAAATCTGAGCGCTGTGGCAGCGGCCGCCGGTGGCACCTTGGATGATGCACTCAAAGTGAACATTTCACTCACCGATCTGAACGACTTTGTGGCGGTTAACGAGGTGATGGCCCGCCATTTCGCCGAGCCTTACCCGGCGCGGGCCTGCGTGCAGGTGGCTGCTTTGCCGAAAGGCGCCAAGGTGGAAATCGAGGTAATTTTGGGGCTGTAAGGCGGGTTGTTGGGTCCGGCTGAGGCCGGACCTTGTTTTATTGTGTCTGTCGCAGGCGATGTTCCACCAGCAGCAGCCGGTCATTGCCAAAATACATATCGGTCTCGTCGACAAACAGGGTGGGCGAACCGTAGCCGCCGCGGGCTATCAACTCTTCGGTATTGGCGCGCAATCTGTCCTTATAGGCCTGCTGATTAATCTTGTTAAAAAAATCTGAGGTATCCAGGCCGGCGGATGTCACAATATCGTTGATCACGTCGTCCTGGCTCACGTCCTTGCCGTCGCGCCAATAGCTTTCAAAACACTGCTTGGCGTAGGGGATGAGTTTGCCCGCTTCCTGAGCCACAAAGCAGCCGCGCATAATCTTCACGGCGTTAGCAGGATGCATGTCGGGCCAGCGTATGGTTAGGTCGTAGTAATCGGCCCAGTCCTGCAAATCTTTCATGTAATGAGTAACCCGACGTTCGTTGTTGAACATGGACTCTCGGGCTTCGTACACCCCCTGGTTAACTGCATTGAAAACGCCACCCACAAGAATAGGGCGCCAGTGCATATCAACCGGATTGCGTTTGACGATGGGCTGGATGCCGGTGAATGCCAGGTAAGTCCACGGCGATGTGCAATCGAAAAAGAATTCGAGTTTGGGCATGTGCTTTCCTTTTGCGTGAATGCGCGCGCTATCTGCATTTGCGTCGCAGGAGGTCGTTTCCCGCTGCGCAGTGGCGTAGCATAGTGAGCGCCAACGTATAAAACGTATAAGGAGATTACCATGCTAAAGCTCTACGGTTTTGCTGTCAGTGATTATTTCAATATGGTCAAACACGTGCTGCTGGAAAAAGGTATCGAGTTTGAAGAGGTGGTGATCTTTCCAGACCAAAGCGCTGAATATCTGGCCAAGAGCCCGATGGGCAAGGTGCCTTGCATTGAAACCGAAGAAGGCTTTCTGTGCGAGACCAGTGCAATACTGGAATATCTGGAGGCCGCCTACCCTGAAAAACCCCTGTTGCCGAAGGGCCGATGGGCGCAGGCGAAAACCCGCGAGCTGATGAAAGTGTCAGAGCTGTATATTGAGCTGTCCGCGCGACGGTTGCTGCCGGCGATGCTGGCCGGTGCGCCGGTGGCCGATGATGTAAAGCAGGAGGTGCGCACAGTGCTTGAGAAAGGCCTGCGGGCGGTTAACGCCCTGGCGTCGTTTTCGCCTTATGCACTCGGAGAGCAGCAAACACTGGCTGATATCGTACTGCGATATTCGCTGGGCGTGGCCAAGGCTGCCGCGGGTTCGGTGTTGCACTGGGACCTGTTGGAGGGGCACTCGGCGCTAAAAGACTGGGATGAGCGTCTGGCCGCAAACCCTATCTGTCAGCAGCTGGATGCGGATATGCAGGCTCAGCTCGACGCTTTCATCAAGAAGGTGTCAGGTAAATAGCCGTTATTGAATGGGGATGGTCAGATTGACGACCGCGGATTCGGTGCCTGGGTTGCGCTCGCCGAATCCGCCATTTGAGAGGTGATACAGGGCCATGCCTAAGCGGTAGCGATTACCGAGCTGGTAGGCCAGTTCCAGCCCTGTCCTAAACTCCAATTGCAGCCCCAATTTCAATCTTTCCCGCTCTTCAAAATAGCCGGCATCGAAACTGCCGGTTACTACCCAGTGTGTTGCCGGGTGAAAATCCCGGCGTATACCGAAAAAAAGATAGCTCGCATCATTTTCCGCAGTAATCAGGCCGGCGGCCGGGCGCAGGCGAAGTTTGGTGTGTGGCTTCCAGCGGTATTCCATGCCATAGCGAAGTGTTTCCTTGAAGCGGTTGAACAGCCCGACAAGCCCGGCATTAACCGCCAAATAGGCATCATCTGTCATTGCCGGGTCGATTGAGCGGCCGGCATTGAGGCTGGCGAAACGTGGGGGACGTTGCGCGAGTAGAACCTGCGGTGAATCAGGAAGGTAGGTTCGGTCGGCGTCGATTGGGCTTGAAAAACCATCGGCCGCAACGGTTGTCGGTGTGCAAGTTGCCACTGCCAGCAGACCTCGGGCGCACCATGTCAATGTCCTAAGCAATACAGTGAGGCGCATACAAAAGAGATTGTTGAAGTCTGCGCTCTTTGTACGAAATCATGACGTGCTCTGCAAGGGAGCTAGGGCTGCGGGTGTTGGTGTTTTTGCCAAAGTTGGTAGCGGGCATTGCCGGCGGTTTTATCTTTGAGCACGGTAAAACCAGGTGGTGTTGGCAGTGTGTTTTTTCGGTCCGACTCTATATACAGCAGACCATTCTGGCGCAGTGTGGCAGATTCTGCCAGCGCCGTCAGAATGGGTTCGTAAAGGCCTGAAGAGAAAGGTGGATCGACAAAAATAATATCAAAAGAGTCATCGCAGCGAGCGAGCCAGTCCAGTACAGACGCCTGCACAACCTTGGCATTATTGCATGTTAGTGTGCTCAGATTGTCCCGCAGGGCGTCGGTGGCTGCGCGTTGGTTGTCGACAAAATGACAATGGGCGGCGCCGCGCGACAATGCCTCCAACCCCAGTGCGCCGCTACCGGCAAAGGCATCGAGGCAGCGTGCGCCTTCTATGTGTGGAGCGAGCCAGTTGAAGAGTGTTTCCCGCAGGCGGTCTCCGGTAGGCCGCAGACCATCGGTCGCAGGGAAGCGCAGTTTGCGACCGCGCCATTGACCGGCGATGATCCGAACGGTTCCATAGTCGTGCTGTGCTTTATTGGCGGGAGTACGTTGATGCCGACCCATGGGCGCTGATTCCTCTGGTGTGACTTGCTACACTGTGCGGCTTTCGCGGTAGCTGGCGTGTGATCAGGGCCGCATTATGCACAGACCTAACCACAGGCGTTAAGGGTAACAGAATATGGGGCAAATCTTTCTTGTTGCTGGGGCGATCAGTGGCTTTCTGGCAGTTGCTTTGGGCGCATTCGGTGCGCACGCCCTCAAGCAGCGTCTGACGGCGGATATGCTCGCGGTGTATGACACCGCCGTGCAGTATCATTTTTACCATACCCTGGCATTAATCGCGGTCGCTCTGCTGGCGGTGTACGGGGTGCAGGGCGCCTGGCTCAAAGCCAGCGGCTGGCTGTTTTTGGTGGGCACGTTGTTGTTCAGTGGCAGTCTCTATGCGCTGGCATTGAGCGGCATCAAAATGCTGGGAGCCATTACTCCCTTGGGCGGGCTGTGTTTTCTCGCGGCCTGGCTTTGCCTCGCGGTAGTAGCCTGCCGGGCACTGTAACTGCGGTCTCATACCCCGCGTAGCAATTGGAAATTCGATGAACGACGACACAGATAGTACCGAGGCCACTTTTTCAGAGAAGCGCTTGCGCCGTATACGCAGTTTTGTGCTGCGCACCGGGCGCATGACCAAGGGGCAGGAGCAGGCCTACGAAACGTATTGGCCTGTGGCTGGGCTAACGCTGCAGGGCGGGATGATCGATCCGGCCGCGCTATTTGGCCGCCGCGCACCCTTGGTGTTTGAGATTGGCTTCGGTATGGGGCAATCCCTGCTGGAGATGGCAGCGCGCGAGAGCGACAAAGATTTTATAGGCGTGGAAGTACACAAGCCCGGTGTAGGGCGTTTGTTAATGGGGATGGGCGAGGCCCAGCTGAGTAATGTGCGGGTTTACTGCGATGACGCCGTCGAAGTGCTGCAGACCTGCATTCCCGATGGTGCGCTGGATCGCGTACAAATCTATTTTCCCGATCCCTGGCATAAGAAGAAACATCACAAGCGTCGACTGGTCCAGCCGAACTTTGTGGCGGAGCTTCGGCGAAAATTGAAAACGGGCGGAGTATTGCACTTGGCGACCGACTGGGAAAACTACGCCGAACACATGGCTGAGGTGATGGCGGTAGCGCCCGGCTATCGCAATCAGTCTGAGGTTGGCGTTTATGCGCCGCGCCCGGACTGGCGGCCACTGACCAAATTCGAGCAGCGCGGTCAGCGCCTCGGGCACGGGGTATGGGATCTACTTTTCGAGGCTATCTGACAATAACTGGAGAGGTGTCTGTATGAAGGTATTGAGAACGCCTGACGAGCGTTTTGACAATCTACCGGGCTACAATTTTTCACCGCAGTATTTGTTTGTTGATGATTGCGAGGGTGGGGAGCTCAGGCTGCACTACCTGGATGAAGGTCCGGCAGGAGCTCCTCCTGTTCTGCTGATGCACGGCGAGCCTTCCTGGTCGTATCTGTACCGCAAGATGATTCCGCCGCTGGTGCAGGCGGGTCATCGGGTCATCGCGTTGGATCTCATCGGTTTTGGCCGTTCAGACAAGCCCAGTGAGCGCAGCGATTACACGTACGCTCGTCATGTGGGTTGGGTTCAGTCGGCGTTTGATCAGCTCAATCTGGAAAATGTGACGCTGGTTTGTCAGGACTGGGGTGGTCTGATCGGCCTGCGTCTGCTGGCCAGTCGCCCAGACAAGTTTGCGCGGGCGGTTGCGGCCAATACCATGCTGCCCACCGGCGAGCAGCCACCGGGTGAAGCCTTTCTGGCGTGGCAAAAATTCTCGCAGGAGGTGCCGGAGTTTCCGGTAGGCAAAATCATCAGTGGCGCGGTGACATGCGAGTTATCGCCGGACGTTGTGGCGGCGTACGACGCCCCCTTTCCTGATGAGGCCTTCAAAGCCGGAGCGCGCCAGTTTCCGGTATTGGTCCCCACCTCGATCGACGATCCTGCCCACGCAGATAATGTGGCTGCGTGGGAGGTGTTAAAGCGCTGGGACAAACCCTTTCTAACGGCTTTCAGTGATTCGGATCCGGTGACCAAGGGCGGGGAGACATATTTTCAGGAGGTGATTCCTGGCGCACAGGGACAGCCGCATACGACCATAAAAATGGGTGGGCATTTTCTGCAGGAAGATCAGGGCGAAGCGTTGGCCGACGTGGTGAATGCATTTATTGCGGCAGGCTGAGGCCCTCAGCAGGTGTTGCGTTCCGGCGCGTTAAGCATCCAAACCGCCCAGATCAATGCTGGGTGGTTTATATTGAATCGCAACGTGCTAACCAAATAGGTTTTTCAGGCTTGCCAGAGTTTCGTTGCCGCGCTTCTGGTTCATTTCAGGCGTGGCCTCGCCTTTGCCTTCCCACTCCAGATCTTCCTGTGGCAGCTCGCTGAGAAAACGGCTCGGTTCACAGATGTTCATTTCGCCAAAGGATTTTCGCTTGGAACAATAAGTCAGGGTAAGCGTGCGCTTGGCGCGCGTGATCCCGACGTAGCACAGGCGTCTTTCTTCATCGATTGTGTCGGCGTCAAGGCTGTTCTGATGCGGCAGGATACCCTCTTCCATGCCAATTACATAAACGTGGGGGTACTCGAGCCCTTTTGAGGCATGCAGTGTGAGCAGTTGTACCTGATCAGCACTTTCCTGTTCGTCTTCCTGGCGCTCCAACATATCGCGTAAGACCAGTTTGGTGATGGCGCCCTCAATGTCGGTGTCTTCGTCTTTTTCCAGGCTCTTTTTCAGCGAATCCACTAGCACGAAAACATTGGCCATGCGCTTTTCCGCCACGGCGGGTGATGAGCTGTTTTGCATCAACCAGTCGAGGTAATCAATGTCGCGCAGCAGTTGACGAATAGTCTCAATCGGATCGTCTTCATAGCAGCGCCGCCGCAGCATATCCAGCCACTGGGTAAACTCGCGCAGGCGTTGCACCCCGGCAGCGGGTAAATGGGATTCCAGCCCCAGCTCCTCGCAGGCGCTGTACATCGGTACGCCGCGATCGGTGGCGTAGCGGCCGAGGGCTTCGAGTGTGCTGGTTCCAATCTTCCGCCGCGGCACGTTGACGATGCGCAAAAAGGCGTTGTCGTCGTCCGGGTTGATCAGCAAGCGTAGGTAAGCCATCACGTCTTTAATTTCATTGCGCGCAAAAAAAGACGTGCCGCCACTGAGTTTGTAGGGCACCTGGTGGGCCTGTAATTTCAGTTCTAACAGGCGAGCTTGGTGGTTGCCGCGATACAGTACGGCGTAGTCACCGAAGCGGGTGCCGCTGCGCAGTTTGTGGTCGAGTATTTCAGTGACAACCCGCTCGCACTCTGCGTCTTCGTTCGGGCATTTGATCACCCGGATGGGGTCGCCGTAGCCCAGTTCGCTCCACAATGCTTTGTCGAACAGGTGGGGGTTGTTGGCAATGACGGTATTGGCCGCTTTGAGAATGCGCGCGGTGGAGCGGTAGTTTTGTTCCAGCTTTACGATTTTGAGGTGGGGGTAGTCTTGTTGCAGCTGGCCAAGGTTTTCCGGGCGCGCACCGCGCCAGGCGTATATCGACTGGTCATCGTCGCCCACCACCGTCAATGCAGCGCGCATGCCCACCAGTTTTTTCACCAGCTCGTACTGTGCGCCGTTGGTGTCTTGGTATTCGTCTACCAGCATATAGCGCACTTTCTGTTGCCACTTCTCCAACACCTCGGGGTAGTCCCGAAACAGTGTGACCGGCAGCAGAATCAGATCGTCAAAATCCAGGGCATTGTAGGCCTTCAGGGCCTGCTGATAGCGCAGGTAGGCTTGCGAGCAAAGAATGTCGGCCGGTCCCTGCGCTTGGGCGATTGCCTCTTCAGGTGCGACCAGGTCGTTTTTCCAGTCAGAAATCGCGCGCTGGATATGATCCACCTGATCGCCGTCGCTGCCGTGCTGTTGTATCAGCAAGTCTTTGAGCAGGGCCTGGCAGTCTTGCTGGTCAAAAATGGAGAAGCCGGACTTGTAGCCCAGCGTTTTGAACTCACTGCGCAGAATATTCAGGCCCAGGGTGTGAAAGGTAGAAATATTCAGGCCCTTGCCGGCGCCCGGCGACAGCAGGCTGCCGATACGCTCGCGCATTTCCCGCGCGGCCTTGTTGGTAAAGGTCACTGCGGTGATGTACTTGGCCTCGATGCCACACTGTTCTACCAGGTAGGCAATCTTACGGGTAATCACACTGGTTTTGCCGCTGCCGGCACCGGCGAGTACCAGCAAGGGGCCGTCGATGTAGCGCACGGCTTCGCGTTGGCGGGGGTTGAGTTGGCTCATCGGGTATCGCTGTTGTTGGCCTTTGCGAGCGGGGTTGCCCCTCTCCCGAGGGAAAGGGCTGAGTGAGGGGTTGCTGACTAAACCGAATCTCGCATGTCTTGATCAAAGACGCGATTGTAGCAGTGTGGCTCTGATCCTGTCGCCGCTTGAAATTTGTCGAGGTTTCAGGCTGGTAGTTGGCGGTAAGTCAGGGCTTCACTCAGGTGTTTGAGTTGAATACGCTCGCTGTGATCCAGATCGGCAATAGTACGCGACACTTTGACAATGCGGTGCTGTGCGCGCGGAGATAGGCCGAGTCGCGCTTCGGCTTTGACTAGCAGGTCGCTGCAGGCGGCGTCCAGCGAGCAGTGGTCGCGCAGGGCTGACACGCTGAGCAGTGCATTGCAGCACCCGCTGCGTTGTTGTTGCTGTTCCCGGGCAGCTAACACACGCTGGCGGATGCTGGCAGATTTTTCATTGTCCTGCGTCTGCTGCAGGCTGCCCGGCGGCAGACGCGGTACGTGGACAAACAAATCGATGCGATCGAGCAGTGGGCCGGACACCCGGTTGCGGTAGCGCACTACCTGATCCGGGGTGCAGCGACATTCGTGCAGGGGATCTTTGTGGTAGCCGCAAGGGCAGGGGTTCATGGCGGCGATTAGCTGGAAACGCGCCGGGTAGCGCACTTTCATATTAGCGCGCGCAATGGTGATTTCACCGGCTTCCAGGGGTTCGCGCAAGACATCCAGCACCTTGCGGGGGTATTCAGGCAACTCGTCGAGAAACAGTACGCCGCCGTGGGCGAGTGATACCTCGCCGGGGCGGGCCTGGCTGCCGCCGCCGACCAGGGCCACTGCGGAAGCTGTGTGATGCGGAGCGCGGAAGGGGCGCTGCTGGTGATAGTGGAAGCTATCGCCAGAGACCGAGTAGATGGAGCTGGTTTCCAGTAGCTCTTCTCGATTCAGCGGCGGCAGAATGGACGGCAAACGTGAAGCCATCAGCGTTTTGCCGGTGCCTGGTGGGCCGCTGAACAGCAGATTGTGGTTGCCCGCCGCGGCGATTTCCAGAGCGCGCCGGGCTGCGTGTTGTCCGGTGATGTCGCTGAAGTCCGGTTGCTGGTCGCAGTCGAGGTCGCGCGAGGGCGCGGCTAAGTCCGGCGTTACTGTGAGCGGTTGCTGGCCCTGCAGGTAGGCCACGGTTTCACTCAAGGACTGCACGGGGATCAGGGTGTTCGGTGCAAATTCGAAGATCTCTATCGCGTTGCTTTTCGGGAGTACCAATTTGCGGCCGGTGTTTTCGCACTGAATTGCGGCGGGCAGGCTGGCGTCGATGCGCCTCACTTCGCTGGTTAGCCCTAGTTCGCCCACAAATTCCCAGGGGCTTAAATCCTGACAGCGTACCTGACCGCTGGCCGCGAGAATGCCGATGGCAATGGGCAGGTCGAAGCGACTTCCCTCTTTGGGAATATCGGCTGGCGCCAGATTGACGGTAATGCGCCGGGCGGGAAACTCAAAGCCGGCATTGAGCAGAGCAGAGCGCACCCGCTCGCGGCTTTCGCGCACCGAGGCCTCTGGTAGACCAACGATTGAAAACCCCGGCAAGCCATTGGAAAGATCCACTTCAATGGCAATCAGCGGCGCGTTGATGCCGATGCGGGCTCGACTGTATACGAGGGCAAAGTGTTGCATGGCTTCCTTCCCTGGAAGTTATGACGCGTGGGCGTCAGCTGGACTGGTCGAGTTGGGTCTGAAGCTCGGCGAGCTGGTTTTCGAGTTGTATGAGCTTTTTACGGGTGCGCGCCAACACGGCGGCCTGAGCATCAAACTCGTCGCGAGATACGAGATCCATGCGATCAAAGGCGCCCTGCATCAGCACGCGCAGGCGCGACTCAACTTCATGAGGGATATCCGTGTCGCGGGCCAGTTTGCTGGCCTGCTGCACGAGTTGTTCGATAAATTCCGGTCGGGACATACGGGCTTCCTGTTACCTGCGAACAGTTTATCGTACATTGACGCTCATTGTAGAGCGTTGATTGGAGGCACGGTGTGAGGGGATTGCGAAGTCTGTTAGCTGCAGTGGCGGTATTTTTATCTGGCTACGCGGCAGCGCTGGAAAAGGTTGTGCCCGCCGGTGAAGTCTGGCGTGTTGCGGCCGACGAACAGCAGCTGCACCTCACTCGGCTGGTATTGGGTGATGGCGCGATAGTGCGCTTTGCCGACGGTGTCAGTCGTTGGCGGCTTAGCGCCGAGCGGGTGGAAATTGGCAACAACGTAGTGATTGATGGTCGCGGTGCTGCGGGCGAGGTTGGTCAGGATGGGGCGCCGCCGATACCTGCGGTCGCTGCAGTTTGTGAAAGCGGCGCCGCAGGAGCCCCCGGTGGCGAGGGCGCGCGCGGAGCATCGGGCGTGGCGATGACGCTGGACTGGGGCATCGCTGCGATCGGTTCTTTGCAGCTGCTGACCGACGGTGGCGCCGGGGGAGCCGGTGGACGCGGTGGCGCGGGACAGGCTGGCGGTGAGCTCAACAGATGCCGTGGTGGTGATGGTGGCCCTGGCGGACCGGGTGGTCGTGGTGGCATGGGTGGCGACGCGGGCGCACTGCAGTTGGTCTATCGCCCGGTGGATAAGCGCGTCGATGTGGCACAAATAGTCAGTGCGATTACCCATTCCAGTGCCGGCGGCGCTGGCGGTTCTGGCGGTGCTGGCGGCCCCGGTGGCGCTGCTGCTGAAGGTCGGTATATGAAGGGCAGTATTGGCGGCAGCAAGAAGTGGCTGGCGGGTGGAGAGCCCGGAGGTGAGGGTGCTGCCGGCGCGCCAGGCGCTACTGGCGAAAACGGCCGCGCGATATTGCAGCTAGACCAGGCGGGGGCGAGTGCGAAAAGTTTGCCTCAGCGAGACTCTGGCGCTAGAGTTGGTCGGCAGGACCGTGTGTCTGTGCTCGAGGAGCGCATTGAAGCGCTGGAAAAGCGGCTTGAAAGGTTGGAGCAGCAGCGCAGTCACTAATTCGTCAACATCAGGCTGTATAAAAATAATGAGGACTGATTCGGCAGACGGAAAGGCTAACCCCCTAAAAATCTGATCATGGCACCACTTTGGTGCATACATGCGGCCGCGTGCGACATTTCCGGCCGCTGCGTCTTTCAGTGGCTGAGCCACGGAGGACTCTCTTCCCTTGAAAAACACAATTAATCCTTTTGATTCAATATTTTAGCAAAAATACCTCGCCTGAACTCTAGATTTCTTCTGGTGTTTGTTCTAGTTTGGTGCGCAGGGGCGCGAATGCACCGAAATTAGCCATGCTGATCTCGGGCTTTGCGCCCGTCAGGTGATGGCAATAACAATAACCAATTGAAATATAAGGATATATTTCATGTTGGCACGAGCTGTGCTTTATCGTGGAAACAAAAAGCTATCACTGTGTGCTAGCAAAAAAATGAAATATCGAAACATCAACGTGGAGAAACACACATGAAGAAAGTAAAGACTCTGCTTACCTCTGGTGCAACTGCAGCTGCTATCGCTTTAAGCGCAGCGCCTGCTATGGCTGAGCTTGAAGC
>NZ_JBVBUV010000028.1:0-43996 GCF_057445395.1 Litorivivens sp. | reverse complement strand
ACGTTTGGTTTCCATATTCAGCAAGACTTTGGTTGAACGAATCGCGGTCTGGGCACCGTTTAGCAGTTTCTGGCACAGAGCGTCGACTTTCGCATCGAGTTCGTCTGCCGGAACGGCAGCGTTAATAAGACCGATGTCAGCTGCGTCTTTGGCTGTCAGCAATTCGCCCGTCAGCAGAAATTCCTTGGAGCGGCACAGACCTATGCGCTGCGGCCAGATAATGGCCCCGCCGTCGCCAGCAACCAGCCCGACATTCACGTGGGGGTCGCCGATTTTGGCGTGATCAGCGGCGTAAATAATGTCGCAAAACAGAGCCAGTGAGGCGCCCAGACCCACGGCGTGACCATTCATCTTGCAGATTAAGGGTTTGTCGAGATCGAGTTGGGAAAATACAATGCGCTTGGCAAGGCGGACTTCCTCGTCGAACAGCTCCGGGTTATTGGCGTTGTTGGTGATGTGATTAATATCGCCGCCGGCGGAAAAGGCCTTGCCGGCGCCGGTCAGCACCACCACATCGGAGTGTGCATCGGCGGTGGCGAAGGTGAAGACCTCCGCCAGTTCTTCGTGCAGTTTCAGGTTTACCGCATTGAACAGTTCCGGGCGATTGATTGTGATGGTCAACAGGCGCCCGCTGCGTTCAAGTATCAGGGTTTCATAATGTGGTACTGGCGCATCGTTGCTCATTACTGCTTCCTATTCTTGTGATTGGCCGGCGCGTTTGCCGGCGCGCTCTGCAATATCGTTGGCGGCAACAAAACCAAAGGTTGCGGCGGGGCCTATTGTACCACCGGCTCCGGGGTAGAGGTTGCCAAAGGGGCTGCCCGCGTTATTACCGGCTGCGTACAGACCGGGGATCGGATTGTTGTTTTCATCGAGTACTTGCGCATTGGCGTTGGCTTTCAGGCCGCCTTTGGTGCCGAGGTCGCCGAGATTGATAGGAACTGCATAGAATGGGGCTTTCTCTATTGGGCCCAGGCAGGGGTTGGGTGTCACGGTCGGGTCGCCAAACATTTGATCGTAAGCGTTGCTGCCGCGCCCGAATTCCGGGTCTTCACCGGTTTTGGCATAGTCGTTCATATTGGTGACCGTTTGCTTGAGCGCATCGACTGGCACCTTGATTTTGTGGGCGAGTTTTTCAATGGTGTCGGCCTTGAACACGTAGTGATCCCAGCAATCCTTGGGTACCAGCGCATCGGGCATGATGATGGAAGGCATCAGGCCGCCAACCGTCCACTTTTTGCGAAAGGTAGTATCAAACACCAACCAGCAAGGCGTGTTGGCGCCGCTTTTCTGTTGGTCTTCCAGCATACCTAAACCGAACTCGTCGTAGCTGCAGGCTTCGTCGACAAAGCGCACGCCGTTTCGGTTAACGCAGACGCTCGAGGGGCGGCCCACATCGAAGGCGGTCTGCCAGGTTTCCTCAAAGTTGGCGGCACTGGCCATCGGCCAGCGCATGGTGGGCATCCACCAACCACCGTCGGTGTGTTCTGTAGCGGCGCCAATATTCATGCCGGCCACCAGTGCGTCACCTTCGTTGCAGTGTTCCGGCGTGCTGCTGTAGCGAATGGAACCCGCCACAGGAAAGAACTTGTTGCGCAGTTCCTGATTCCACTCAAAGCCACCTGCGGCCAGTACCACACCGTGCTTGGCTGCTATTTCGTACTCGCGACCAAAATTACTGACTTTAACACCCGCGACTTTGCCGTCGGTCACCACCAGTTCCGTCAGTGGAGTATCTAGGCGCACTTCTACGCCGCGATCAAAAAGCTGCTTGAAAATATTGCCCATCAGCGCGGCGCCTTGCGGAAAGCGGCGGTCGCGTTTGCCGATCAGGCGGGTGCCGATGTCAGTCCAGTAGGTGAAAAACATTTTTACAAAGGTCATCAACCAACGCGGTGACTGGGTGGAGATGGAAAAGAATTGGCCGATATCCATGGCGTAGCGACCGAAGGGCTTGAAACGGTTGAATTGCTCGCGCATAAACACGAAGTTATCGCCGAGTTCTCGTCCATCGAAGGTATCGCATAGGACCGAACGGTCGGCGCGGGCCTGGGGGGAGGCGGCAAAGTAGTCGGGCCACTGCGCCTGCATTACCGGCACGCCCGCCTTTTGCAGGTAACGGGTCATTTCCGGCCCCTGATCGATAAAGGCTTCCAGCCGGTCGCGTTGTACGGGACCACGCAGCAGGCTGTCGATGTAGGTCAGGGCTTTTTCGCGGCTGTCGTCGTTGGGTGTTAATTGATTGTTCGGAATCCACATGACCCCGCCCGAGGTCGCCGAGGTGCCACCATACTTGGCCGCCTTTTCAACAATCAGTACGGAGAGGTCGAGGTCGGCGGCGCGCAGTGCAGCAACCGCTCCGGCCGCACCTGAGCCGACCACCACGACATCATAGGATTCGTTCATCAATGTGCTCCTTGAAGTACCGCTGCCGTTGCAGGGCAATATTTCAGAAAGTGTAGGGCAGCCCCATGCTGTCAATGCGCGGCTCACGCGTGGCTGCGGTGTTGTGATTCAGTGCAGCAACCACAGGTTTAATCTGGTTATTGAGATGCTGTGAATCGTCCATGCTTTTTATCCTTAGGTGAACGGTCGTTCTTTTTCAGCTATTGGCCAGCGCACGGGCGCGGGCATCAAAAATTTCCTGCAGGTGATTGACCGGGTCACCGGCGGTGATGCCGCCGTCAATGGGCATCACGATGCCGGTGATCTGGGCCGCGCGTTCGCTGCACAGGAACAGGGCGGACTGGGCGACATCTGCCGGACTGCCGTGGCGCTTGAGCGGTTGGTTGGAATCCCACACCGGTGCGAGTGCATCGCGGATGCGGATCATCTGCTCGGGTGTCATGCCGGGAATGTTGAACGCGGTGAGCGGGGTGCGGATATGACCGGGCGCCATGGCGCAGACACGGATATTATATTCGGCCAAATCAATGGCAACGGACTTGGTAAAGTGAATCACCGCTGATTTGGTAGCGCGGTAACTCATCAGGGCCTGGCCGGGCAGTATGCCGGCGATGGAGGCGTTATTGAGAATGACTCCGCCGCCATTTTTGGACATGTACTTGGCGGCGCATTGAGTGCCCTTCATGACGCCAAACAGGTTGATACCAACAACTCTGTCGAAATCGCTCAAATCGTCGTCGAGAAAACGCGGGTGCTGGGCACCGGAAATGCCAGCGTTGTTGAACATGATGTCCAGACCGCCAAATTCGCTGACGGCGAAATGCACCAATGCCTGCAAATCATCGGCGTTGGAGACGTCGGTTTTTTTGAAGCGGGCCTGCTTGCCGAGTTTGTCGGCATGGGCCTGCCCGGCGTCTTCGTTGATATCGGCAATAACCACACGTGCGCCCTGTTCAATAAACAGGGCAGCGGTGGCTTCACCGATACCGCTGGCGGCACCGGTCACGACGGCGACCTTGCCCTTCAGATCCTGATTCATCTGTCTCTCCTTTTATGAGATCAGCTGCGTGGTTCCAGCGTTAACGGCAGCTTGGCAATGGTGTGCGTAGCGACCGTGGGCTGGTAGGTCAGGTCTTCCGGTGCGACTTGCAGATGCAAACGCTTGGCGCGTTTGATCAGTTCTTTCGCGGCCACGTTGATTTCCATGCGCGCCAGCGAGGCACCCACACAGCGGTGAATGCCGACACCGAAGGCTAGGTGTGAACCGTGGTTGGGGCGCTCGGTACTGAATTCCCGTGGGCATTCAAACTTGCTGTCATCGTCGTTACCGGAGGCATACATCACCAGCATGTGGGCGCCCTTCGGCAATTTCTGGCCACCGAGTTCACATTCACGGGTGGTCATCTTGGCCAAGCCGCGAACCGGCGGTGCATAGCGCAGCAGCTCTTCCACGAAGCGATTCATGTAGCGACGATCGTCCATGTTGTTGTAGAGCTCGTCGGCAAGATCGGGTTTGCTGGCCAGAATAAATATCAGGTTGCCGATGGCGGTGGCAGTGGTGTCGTTGCCGGCAATGATCAGGGCGCGAATCAGGGAGACGGCTTCGGCAAAGGTGAGCTTCTCGCCGTCTTCAGTGGTAGCGTGTACCAGATCCGAAATCATATCTTCTTTAGGGTTGGCTTCCCGGTCTTTCATCTGGGCGATGATGAAGTTCTGCAGATCACAGATTTCCTTGGCGTTGGCCACCATTTGGTCGTGATCCTGCATGCGGCCAATCTGGGCGGTGATGGCTTCGGACCAGCGAGAAATTTTCTCGCCGTTGTATTGTTCGATGCCCATCTGCTCGCAGATCACGGCGATGGTCAGGGGAATGGCGTACTCACGCACACCGTCAACGACCTCACCGTTGGCAGCTTTTTCCATCAGCTTGTCAGCGGCGTTGCTGATGACCTTGGTGATGCCGGGCTCTAACGATTTCACGCGGTGGGCGGTAAACGCCTTGTCCAGCAGTTTGCGGATGCGGGTGTGGTAGGGTGGGTCGCTTTTGATGGCGTCGGAGAAGAAACCACCGCCCTCGGTTTCCAGAATCTGTTTGAACTCTTCAAAGTAGCCGCTGGCGTATTGCTTTTCGTAGCCATGCTTGTCGGAAAAGGTTTCCGGATCGCGCAGCAGCTCCACAATATCGTCGTAGCGAGTCACCAGCCACATGCCTAGTTTTTCGTCAAAGTGCACTGGATCTTCAGCGCGCATGCGCGCGTAAAATTCCGTTGGTTGCGCCTGAATAAGTGGGTCGGTCAGTGTGAGTTCATTCAGGGGTTTACCGCTGTATGGGCAGGTGGCTGCGTCGGTCATGATCGCCTCTTTTATAGTAAACCGGGAAAGCCGCGCTGCTACTGCAGAGCGCTCGGGCTTCCGATGAAAAAGTCTTTGGTGTCGGTTGGTGCCGGTTGTGCCTGCGCGCGATACTCCCGGGGACAGACCTCATACACCCGTTTGAACAGGCGACTGAAGTGAGCCGGGCTTTTAAAGCCAACACGAAAGGCCACTTCGGCAATGGAGATTTCGTTTGGCGCAGTGGTTGATAACCATTTGTGCGCGGTTTTCAGACGCCAGTCCCAGACCAGTGTTGAAAATGAAGTGCCATTTTGTCGAAGAAGGTGAGACAGGTAGCGCGGCGAAATGCCGCAGGCTTCGGCAACCATCGAGGCGTTCAGCTTCGGATCTGACAGGTGTTTTTCGATAAAACGCATAACGTCCTGCAGGCGCTTCTCAGATAATGATTGACGCTCCTGGGCCAGATCGTCGCGCCCTTTAATCGCGTCGGTGAGAACGTACAGTGCGGCGTCCACTAGCTTTTGCTGGATGTGATCTGCCAGCTCGTCAGCATCTTCAAACACATCGGTCAGCATGCGCTCCGCGATCAGGAATTCACGTCCGTCGGCGGGAACGTTGTAGCCAGCCTTGATCTCTTGCGGGATATACTGGCGAAAGGCCAGCGTCGGCAGGACGACATGCAGCACCTCATGCTGGGCGTTGTCATCGGGGCGGCACTCGATTGCAAACGGGGACATGGATTTGGTAATGACAAAATCGCCGGCGCGGGCCGTGCTGGTGCCGCACTGATGGGAAACGTTAAGGGTGCCGCGTTTGACGAACCACAGTACTACCACATCGGTGGCGTCCTCTCGAATATGTGCCCAGGTGCGACGGAAGCGCAGTCGGGTTTTTGAGCGCAGCTGGATAATGGAGCACGATCCCACGGCTTTTCGTTCGGCGCGTACATCAATCTGGGAGCCGGCTTCAATGGTGTAATCGCCCAGATAGTATTCCTGGTTGTTAGTGCCGCGAAATGCGTCCTGACATTGTTGGTAGTTGCGCTCGTCAAAAGCAAAGAGTGTTTCAGACATGGTTCACCTCGCTGGCTATCCCGTGTGTGCAATCTGTTATGGTTGGTATTTGCTCAACATAGGTGTTGAACTATAGAAGGGCGCTGCACGGGGCTCTCACCACTTTGCGATAATCCTTCAACATTTCGCGCAGCTGGCGGCGGCGGACCTGTATCAGCGGGTAACGCCGGCTTCTGCCAGCTTTGCCTGCTCACCTTCTGACAGTCCGAGAATCTCGCCAAACACATAGTGATTGTGTTCACCCAGGCGCGGGGCACCGGCATGAATCTGGGCAGCTCGACTCATTTTCCAGCCGGGCCCAACGATCGCGCGGCTGTTGCCGTCAGAGGTGCTCACTTCCGGATAAAAAGACCGGGCCCAAAGGTGTTGATCGGAAATCAGATCCAGAGAGGTAAAGCTCTTACTGGCGGCAATACCCGCGTGCTGCAGTTCAGCGGCTGCTTCGCTGGCGTCCTGGCAGGTGCTCCAGTGGCTGATCAGACTATCGAGCTCAGCTTCGTGTTGCTTGCGCGCGGCCAGCGTGGCGAAACGCGGGTCGGTGGCGAGCTCGGGTTTGCCGACGCTGGCTGCGATGGTGTTTGCGATGACAGCCCAGGCGTCGTCATCCTTTGCCGCCAATGCCAGCCATTCGCTGTTCTGACATGGGTACACGCCATGGGGAGCCATTTCGGCGTGGCGGTTCCCGTCGCAGGCCTGGATTTCATCGTTGAGCGTGGATTTCATGATGGCGTCGCCCATCATGCTGGTCATGGTTTCCACGGCGGAGACATCGATAAACTGTCCCTCGCCAGTGCGATTGCGATGGCGCAAGGCTGCAACGCTGGCCAGTGCGGCGGCTGTGCCAAAGGTGGAATCGGCATAGCGGACATTCATGCCGCCTGGAGCTTCGCCTTCATAACCTACCACCGAGCTGAGTCCGCTAAGGGCGGCGAAGCAGGGGGCATACCCCGTTTGGTAAGCCAGTGGTCCGGCGGCGCCATACATCCCCATCGAGGTGAAAATAATGCCGGGATTGACGTTTTTCACACGCTCGTAACCCAAGCCCAGGCGCTCAATTGCTCCCGGGCGCAGGTTTTCAATCAGAATGTCAGATTTGGCCAGCAGGTCCAGTAGCAGCGCGATACCCTGTTCGCTTTTCATATTGATCTGTGCGCTGAGCTTTTGCGGATTGACCGCCATAAAGCCGGGGGCTTTGTTCAGGTCGTCGACACCGTAGATACGGGTTACATCGAGAGAACCTTCGCTTTCAATGCGAATCACTTCTGCACCCAGAAAAGACAGTAGTTTGCCCGCGTAAGGGCCGGCCCATACCTTAGTCAGTTCGATAACTCGAATGCCCTGCAGGGGGCCGCCACGTTGTTGGGTCATAGCGCACCCCCGGTGACCGTGGCAAGGTGTTGGCTGTGTTGGCCGAGCAGTGGCGCGGGGCTTTGTGGATAGGTCGGGGTTTTGCTCAACTGGTAGGGGGTACCAGGGTAGCGCGCGTTGCCGATGATCGGATGGCGGAGTTCGGTAAAAAATCCGCGATATTCGTATTGCTCGCAGGCCAGCAGGTCTTCGGCATTGTTAACGGCGACCAGGGTTAGGCCCAGTTGTTGGGCTCTGGCTGCGGCGTCGTGCTTGTTCTGGGTTTTGAGCCAGGCGCCGAGATGCTGGCGGCACAGGGTAACCCGCTCGGCCGTGCAGCCCCGCTCCAGCCAGTTGTCGGGGAAATCGTTCATCCAGGTGGTATCGTCCAGCAACTCCCGCAAAGCCTGCCAGTGGCTAGGCGCGGACATCCAGATATAGGCAAAGCCATCCCGGCACTCAAAGATGCCAGCGGGGCCAGCCAGATCAAAGGCATCGCGCTCGGCGCTGACGTTCATTTCGCCACTGACCATCTGCGCAAGCACGTAATCAAGGCGAGACAGCAACACCTCCTGCTTGGATATTTCGATTGTGCGACCACCGCTGGAATCACACAGACAGGCGCTGATACACAGCGCGGCCTCCAAGCCAGCCTCGTAACTCGCCATAAAGCGTCCAGCGCCCTTCAGTGGTGGCCGTGAAGGGTCGGCTCCGGTCGGCGTGTGGTAAGCCCAGCCAGCGCTGTTCATCACGGTCAGGTCAGTGGCATGTAGCCGATCATCGGGAGGGGTGAGCCCGAAATCGGTGATGGAGCAGAACACCAGCGCTGGAAAGTCGCGTTCGACGCGGTCGAATGTCAGGGTGTGATGGGTAAGCCAATCGTTCGGATGATCGTCAATGACCACGTCCACATTTGCCAGCAGCGTATCCAGTGTTGAGCCTGCAGTATCAAGATCTAGGGCTACACTGTGTTTGCCGGTGTTTAGATAGGCGAACAGACCGCTGTGCTCCGGCGCTGGATTATTGTCTTTGAATGGCCCCAGTGCACGGGTTGGGCTGCCGCTGCCAGGTTTTTCTATCTTGATGATTTCGGCGCCAAAATCGGCGAGTAGCTTGCCGCAGTACTCGCCGGCGACTGATTCGGCCAGCTCTAATACGCGAATTCCCTGTAAGGCGCTCATGGGTTCCTCCAACAAATGACGGGACACTGTACAATTACTCAGCTATACAACACCATTGTTGAATAGTAGTATCGATTGGCTGTGAAGACCACAACACCCGCTGGTTGCCGCGTATGTTGCGACCACCAACCAGCCAGAGCGGGCTGTGTTGATTCTCCACGCAGCCTCGACAGCTTCCTGACAGTAGGCGTCAAAACAATGCACAGTTGACGCAGACGGATTGTCTTCAACGGTGTGAATAAGAGGTAAGGCTATGAGTGATAACCATTTCTACAGCCTGGACGGCCCCCTTGAACTGATGCCCACGGAGCGGCAGATGCGTATTGCCAATCTGGGGGCTTTCCCGTCACTGGCGCGGACCCGTGGCGCCGATCCCCGTTCCCTGTTGGAGCGGCATCATATAGATCCGCTGGTGGTTCGCGATCCGGATCACTACATCGACTGTCAGGATTTTGTGGACCTGCTGGAAGACTGCAGTGCCACCTTCAACGATTCCTTGTTTGGTTTGCAGCTGGCGCAATTGCAGGAGCCGGATGTGTATGGGTGTGTCACTGCGCTCTGCCGGGCTGCCGCCACCGTGCGCGAGGCGATTGAGTGTCTCGTTGAATATATCCCGGTGACCCATTCGCCAGCGGCGATTCAAGAGCTTTATGTGGGCGATAAGATTGCGGAATTACGTTGGGGAGTGCGTACTGATCTGGGTTGCAACAAGCAGGCGAACTATCACGCAGCGCTGCTCAATGTGAAATTGTTGCGGCAACTGGGGGGTAAGGATTTTCAACCGCATTACGTCAATTTGGCTGTTGATGCGCGCAACCGCGATATCGAAGAGCTGGAGCGGCAACTGGGCTGCCGTTTTCACAACTCTGCTACAGAGAATGCTATTGCCTTCCCCGTGGAGATTCTCGATCGGCGTATTGCCAGTGCCAACAGGCTGTTGTTCAAGCTGGTTGGCGGCTATTTGAGTAAGGTGAAAGAGGCCGCGCGCACCAGTTTGGCAGATCGAGTCCAGGATTATGTGCGCAGCTCTCTACCTACAGGCAATTGCACGATAGAGCGCTGCGCACAGAAAATGGATATGTCGGTGCGAACTCTACAGTCCAAGCTGGGCGACAGCGATCTAAGCTTTTCGGATATTCTGGAAGAGCAGCGCGTGGGCCTGGCGCAAAGCTATCTCAAGCAACAAACTCTGTCACTGGATGATGTGGCGGCAAATCTTGGATACTCGGAGCAGTCGAGCTTCGGTCGTGCCTTCAAACGCTGGACCGGGGTAACGCCAAAGCAGTTTCGGCAGCAGTACTTTGCCGGCGGCGTGCCGCGCTAGCGTTTAGATGTAATAGGTTGAACGGGTCATCACTTTTGAGGCCAGCGTCATCAACTCTTTTATGCGGGGCTCAAAGTCCTTGCCGCCAGCGGCCAGTGCGATGCTGGCGTGCTCTGATTCATCGCGCAGCATCTGTTCCAGGATTGCGCGTGACTTTTCATCCTCGGGGGGCAATTGTGTCAGGTGTTCACGCAAATGTTGGCATACCTGTTCTTCGGTGGCAGCGACAAAGCCGAGACTGATGCGGTCACCCAGGGCGCCCGCCAGTGCACCCAACAGAAATGAGGCGGAGTAAAACACCGGGTTCAGGTGACTGGTGTGGCTGCCCAATTCCCGTAAACGTTGTTCGCACCAGGCCAGGTGGTCAATCTCTTCGTCCGCAGAATGCTGCATGGCTGATTTGACCGCCGGGTCTTTGGCGGTAATGGCCTGGCCGTGATACAGCGCTTGAGCGCAGACTTCACCGGTGTGGTTTATGCGCATCAACCCGGCGGTGTGGCGCGGGCTGTCGTCAATAAGGGTGTCCTGGTGTTTATCGGCCGGGTTGAAACGGCGCGCCCGGCTGCTGCCGGGCACCAGTGTTTTCAGGCCGCGGTCAGCCGAAATAAGGAGTTTATCGAGGAAACTGTGGTGTCGAGTCATGGCGCTATTCTACCCGATTTGTTCTGTTTGGGCGCTTTGCTCTTCGAGAATCTCAATGATCAGGCGTTTCAGGGTAAAGCTGGCTGACGGCTTGCTCATCTGGCGATAGGGCCCCGTCGCGTCTGCGGGCACATCACGACCATTTTCCAGCAGGAAGATGGTTCCCGGTGGAGGCAGCTGCGCTAGTTCAGCTTCGTGCCGCAATCGGTTACTGACACGTACCGGGTCTGGACTGGAATCACTGATCAATTGGACATGAATGGGCGCGCGCAGTGTGCATTGATTACGCAGCAGGGCGATTGCCTGGCGGTCGTTGTGGGCGACAAAGGCGATCATCCCCCACTGCTCGCAGTGCTTTTTCTGTTGCAATGCAAAGTGGCGATTGGCCTCGACGATGAGTATGCGGCGGGCTTTTAGCTGCAGTAACTGGGGGAGTTTCTGTTCGTGTTCCCATTGCGTGAGCGGCACCACGACATGAATATGCTGGTTGGGTCCCAGTGATTGCAGCCGCAGGCTGCCGCCTAACGCCTGCACCAGCTGACTGACAATCTCGCCGCGAGTTTGCAGGGCCTCGCGCGACTCACTCGCGGTATCCCCCAAATGCAATAGCAGCAGCGCCTTACGACCGCGGTAGCTAAAATCCAGATACAATTTTTCGTGCCAGCGCGCACTCAGCCGAATGCCCGGTTCTGTCGCGAAGTAGGTGGTGACCAGCAGGAGTTGGGACAGTAGCTGACGCAGACGGCCCGGGTCGCCCAGTACTTGCCCGGGCATGTCATCGTCTAATGACAGCGCGGTGAGTTCGCCAATATGACTATCAGCAAAATCCTGTAGCAGAGGTGGCAGATCAAACAGCAACTCTGGCGTGGTTGGGGTTTCATTGTCGAGAAAGTCCTGTGACTGGATATTCTCAACGATACCGAGCATGTCTTGGCTCGCCGCCAGCAGGCTCTGTACGTAGTCTCGCTGTTGCGGGCTTAGCCGTGAATTGCGCAGCATTTCGGCAATGCCAAAGATTGCACTCAGCGGTGTTATCAGGCCGTGATTGAAGCGGCGCAGGGTTTCATTACCACTGCGAACTTCGGCTTCCAGTGTCGACACTCGCAGACGATGTTTAAACCCTTCCACAAGACTTCGCTGCCGGTCTATCAGGGCCAGAAGCGACAGGATTAGTACTTCAGTTGCAGTGCCGAACAGCATCAGCATATTGATGGTTTCAGTGCTGGCGCTAAGGTGGGTATAGGTTAACGAGATTACCGTAACAAACACTACAAGCCAGGCGCGCGAGAGAAGGTATTCGAAAGCAGCTCGGTCTTGCGATTGAAAGTAGGTGAGCAAGGGCCGCAAGGTTATCAGCGTAGCCGAAATACCTACCAGCGCTACCATGGCGATGCTGGAATAGGACACTGCCAACTGGGTGGCGACGGCCGCTGCCATCAGGTTGATCGCGACGAGCACTTGCATAAGGCGGCGCCAGCGCAACTGTGGCTCAGCGGTACGCAATTGAAATTCGTTGGCAATGAGGATGGCGATGGCCATGCTGAGGTGGGTGAGTACCACGAATGCCGGGTTTGAAAACAATGAGCTCGCATGCTCGGAAAGAAGAATATAGCCCCAGGATGCCGCAATAGCGCTCATGTTACACAGAGAGTAACACCCGAGCAGCACAAACAGACGTATGCGCGGGTAAACAAAAAACACAGCAAAATTGGCGATGCCGAGGGCAAATAGCAGACCAATACCGATTCCGTTGCCGAATAATTCGTAGCGATATTCGATCAGAAAGGGGTATAGATCAGTCAAACTCAAGCTGGTGGGCGTAAGCCCGACGCCATCGATACACAGGTAAAACAGAACTTGTTGTTGTGGCGCTATGCTCAGCGAGAACAGGTTGGGGCTGCGAGCGATGCCCCGGGTGTTCACAGGCTGGATTTCTCTACCGTCGAGGGTAAACAGTCGCAGATGATCCAGGTGCGAGGGGCGAATGCGCAACACGGCATTTCGCTCCTGGGTGCTGCTATTAGAGAGTCCGAAACGAAGCCAGTAGCGACCGCGATTGAAGTCTAGCGTTAGATCGTTGGTTCGCACCAGCCGAAAATCCCGGCTGTGTTGTACTTGTGAGAGCGTGTAGCTGCGCTGTGGATCAACAAGGAGGTCGAGCTGTTCGCCGATAGGCAGATCGAACTGTCCATCGGCGGGAATACGCAGAATGTCTGCCGCCAGGGCGGGCAAGGCCAGCCACAGGCTTAGCAGACAAAGCCAATGCTTAACTATCTGCTTCGCGCGCGATGGCGCGATAGCCGATGTCCTTGCGGTAGTAGACACCATCCCAGGTGATTTTCTCGGTTAGTTGATAGGCTTTTTGTTGTGCTTCGGTAACAGAATATCCGAGCGCGGTGGCACATAGTACGCGACCACCATTGGTGACAACCTCGCCGTCTTTGAGACTGGTGCCCGCGTGGAACACCTTTTCGCTGCTATCGCTGGCGTCGCCCGGCAGACTGATTACTTTTCCTTTTTCGTAGTTGCCCGGATAACCGCCCGCTGCCAGTACGACACCGACCGCTTTGCGAGCATCCCACTGTGCTTTGGTATCGTTGAGCTTTCCATCCAGCGCTGCGTGGATGAGTTCTACGAAGTCCGAGCGCAGGCGCAGCATGATTGGCTGGGTTTCAGGGTCACCAAAGCGACAGTTAAACTCAATCACCTTGGGCTCGCCCTGAGGGCTGATCATCAATCCGGCATACAGAAAGCCGACATAACGGTGGCCTTCTTTTGCCATGCCCTGAACGGTGGGCATGATCACCTGATCCATGATGCGCTGGTGAATCACCGGGGTCACCACCGGGGCCGGTGAATAGGCGCCCATACCACCTGTATTGGGGCCAGTGTCGCCGTCACCTACGCGCTTGTGATCCTGGCTGGTGGCCATGGGCAGTACGTTTTCGCCGTCTACCATCACGATAAAGCTAGCCTCTTCGCCCTCGAGAAACTCCTCGATGACAACCCGGCAGCCGGCCTCGCCGAAGGCGTTGCCTGACAGCATGTCGCGCACTGCAGCCTCTGCCTGCTCAACGGTTTCGGCTACAATAACACCTTTGCCGGCAGCCAGACCATCAGCCTTGACGACAATAGGCGCGCCTTGTTCGCGGATGTAGGCCAGTGCGGGTTCTACTTCCGTAAAGTTCTTGTAAGCACCGGTAGGGATTTTGTGGCGAGCGAGAAAATCCTTGGTAAAGGCTTTGGAGCCCTCAAGCTGGGCTGCGCCCTTGCTGGGGCCAAAGCAGCTTAGGCCGCGTTGTTGAAAGTAGTCCACAATACCTTCTACCAGCGGTGCCTCAGGGCCTACGATGGTGAGGTTGATGTGTTCCTTTTTTACAAAGGCCGCCAAGCCCTCGAAATCCATAACGTCGAGGGGGACATTTTCCATATTGGCTTCGCGCGCGGTGCCGGCATTGCCGGGTGCAACGTAAACCCTGGACACGTTTTTGGATTTTGCGGTCTTCCAAGCCAAGGCGTGTTCACGACCGCCGCTGCCAATGATTAGGACTTTCATAATTACCTTTCTTTGTTATCGCATGCTAAGCGCTTTGTCGTAGCGTTCGGCGTCAGGCGCCGGACGCTCGCTTGTCATTAATGCCTGAAATGCCGCATTCCGGTAAAGACCATGGCCATATCCGCTTCATCAGCAGCGGCAATCACCTCTTCGTCGCGGATTGAGCCGCCGGGCTGTATAACACAGCTGATACCCACCTTGGCTGCATTGTCGATGCCGTCGCGGAAGGGGAAAAAAGCATCGGAAGCCATGACAGAGCCTTTGACCTCAAGGCCGGCATGCTCGGCTTTGATGGCGGCAATGCGGGCAGAGTTAACGCGACTCATCTGGCCTGCGCCTACGCCGACAGTGCGGCCGTCGCGACCGTACACAATGGCATTGGATTTGACCATCTTGGCCACTTTCCAGGTAAAGAGCAGGTCGCGAATTTCTTCTTCGGTTGGCTGGCGTTTGCTGACCACTTTCAGATCGGCAGCGCTGACCATGCCCAGGTCACGGTCCTGCAATAACAGGCCGCCGGTAACGCGCTTGTAATCCAGTGCGGCCACACTGTCAGTCCACTGCCCACATTCCAGCAGGCGGACGTTTTTCTTCGCGGCCACGGCGTCGCTGGCTTCCAGGCTGACAGAGGGCGCAATGATCACTTCTACAAACTGGCGTTCGCAGATGGCGGCGGCAGTGGCACCGTCAAGCTCACGGTTAAAGGCAATGATGCCCCCGAAGGCAGATTCGGGATCGGTTTCAAAGGCCTTGTCGTATGCTTCCTGCAAACTCGAGCCAATGGCAACACCACAGGGGTTGGCGTGCTTGACGATAACGCAGGCGGGCTCGTCGAATAGTTTGACGGTTTCGAGCGCGGCGTCGGTGTCGGCGATATTGTTGTAGGACAATTCTTTGCCCTGTAACTGCCGAGCGCTGGCGATGGAGCCGGCCACCGGGTTCTTTTCCACGTAAAAGGCGCTGCGCTGGTGAGAATTTTCCCCGTAGCGCAGTTCCTGCTGTTTGACGAAGTTCACGTTGTAGGTGCGTGGAAAATTGTCGCTACCGCCAGCAACCTTTTGCCCGAAATAATTGGCAATGGCGCTGTCATAGGCGGCGGTATGCTCGTAGGCCTTGATAGCCAGATCGAAGCGCGTGTTATAGGTGGTGGAACCGCTGTTGCTGTCCAGCTCTTCGAGGACTCGCTGGTAGTCGGCGGCGTTAACGACGATTGTCACGTCGCGGTGGTTTTTGGCCGCGGCGCGTACCATGGTGGGGCCGCCGATATCGATATTCTCAATGGCATCTTCGAGAGAGCAGTCAGGCTTGGCAACGGTTTGTTCGAAGGGGTAGAGGTTTACCACCACCATATCAATCGCGCTGATGCCGTGTTCGCCCATGATAGCTTCGTCGGTGCCCCGGCGTGCCAGAATGCCGCCGTGCACTTTTGGGTGCAGGGTTTTAACGCGGCCATCCATCATTTCGGGGAAGCCGGTGTAGTCGGAAACTTCGGTAACGTCGAGGCCGTTGTCTTTCAGTAGGCGAAAGGTGCCACCGGTAGAAAGAAGTTCAACACCGCGCTGGCGCAACGCGCCGGCAAATTCCACGATGCCTGCTTTGTCGGAAACGCTGATCAGTGCCCGTTTGACTGGGCGAGGTAGTTCGGCTGTGCTCATTGAGGCTCAGATACCCTTGAATTTTAAAAATGGAAGAGAGAGTTGTTGGTCCTAAGTGCTTAAAGCAGACCGTACTTTTTCAGCTTCTTGCGCAACGTGCCGCGGTTCAGGCCCAATACCTGCGAGGCTCGGGTCTGGTTATTGCGGGTATAGGTCATGACTTTTTCCAGAAGCGGTGCTTCCATTTCAGACAGGACCATTTCATAGACGTCGGTGACATCCTGACCGTCGAGTTGGTCAAAGTAGTTTTTGACCGCTACTGCTACGCTTTCGCGCAGTGACTGTGTTTCGGCGATCGCTGCGAAGGATTCCGTACGTGAGTTGTCGACCAACTCAAGTTTTGTTTCGGCGCTGGCGTTCATGCTGCTATTTCCCCTGTATCAATCTGCTGCCACTCTTCGCCAAAGCGATGGATAGCGTCAATTTGTTCGCCGGCTGAGGTCAACCCATTGAAGAGCCGGCGGCCTTGTTCAAAACCGTTAATACTCTGTCCATACCAGGACACGTGTTTGCGGGCGATTTTCACACCCTGTGCTTCGCCGTAAAACGTGTGCAAATGCTGTACGTGGCGAAGCATGGTTTGCCACCGCTCTGTAAGCGTTGCGCCAGGCAGTGCCTCGCCTGTGGCCAGGAAATGGTTTATTTCCCGGAACAACCAGGGTTGCCCCTGGGCACCTCGGCCAACCATTACGCCGTCTGCGCCGGTATAGTCCAATACCGCTTTTGCGGCGCTGGGGCTGGTAATGTCCCCATTGGCAAAAACCGGTAGTGATACCTGCTGTTTTATGGCCGCTATCGTGTCGTACTCTACGGCGCCGTGGTAACGGCAAGCCCGGGTGCGTCCGTGCACGGCGAGAGACTGAATGCCACAGTCCTCGGCAATGCGCGCAATTTCGCAGCCGTTGCGGTGTTCCGGAGACCAGCCGGTACGAAACTTCAGGGTAACCGGGACCTCGACGGCGTTGACCACAGCCTCCAAAATCTGGCGTACCAGTACCGGATCGCGCAGTAATGCGGAGCCGGCTTCTCGCTTGCACACTTTTTTGGCCGGACAGCCCATGTTGATATCGATAATATCGGCACCGAGACTGGCGTTATAGCGCGCTGCTTCGGCCATGGCTTCCGGTTCCGCGCCGGCAATCTGTACAACCCGGGGTGTTTCCCCCACGTCGTGAGCCAGGCGCAGTTGTGTTTTTCGGCTGCCTCGAAGCTCACTGTTGCTGATGACCATTTCCGAGGTGGTGAGGCTGGCACCAAACTCGCGGCACAGTCGCCTGAAGGGCAAATCTGTGACACCTGCCATGGGCGCGAGAACAGCTCTGCCGGGCAACGTGAAGCGGCCAATCCGGATCATGGTCGGGTTCCGTGGAACATCGTAGAGAGTGCGAAAAACAGGGCGCAATCATACTATTTTGCGCCGCGCCGATAAAGGCTTGTGTTTATCTTTTGATCAATGTATAGCGCGCTTACATCGACTGTTGCGCGGGGTAAAAATGCATCTGGTAGTTGATGGCGGAGCTGCCGGGATCGAGCACGCTAATCTGGATTCTTACACTTTGCCCGACTGGCATCATCGATTCGCCGGCGAGTTCGCCGTGCAGGTATTCCCGGGGAAGGAACTGACGCGCGGCGACGACAGCGCCTCGCTCGTTAGTAAAGGCTAACTCAAGGGCCGGGAAGGGCTGGCTGAAGTTGGCGGTATTAATGATGACCGCATCGATAAGCAGGCTGTTGGCGTACTCGGGGTGAGACAGCACATTAAGCCCGCGTGACTCAATGCGGGCCAAATTCTGTGGCGGTGGCAGGCGGCAGGCTTCACTGCCACCGAGCCAATTCACCACGCGACAGGTGGCGGCCAGTTTTTCCCGGTGGGCGGACTGGGCGAGGCTGTTAAAGTTGGTGTAAATCATCTGCCCCAGTAAAGCGGCTAGCGCAAGAATACTCAGCAGCGACCATGCGGCCTGTTGACGGTTGATGCGTATCTGGCGTTTGTGTCGGTCGACCAGTTGGTCGAATTCGTCG
Organism: Litorivivens sp.; assembly: GCF_057445395.1. NCBI lineage: Bacteria > Pseudomonadati > Pseudomonadota > Gammaproteobacteria > Litorivivens > Litorivivens sp. Next base: position 26,456 of record NZ_JBVBUV010000028.1, on the reverse strand, counting down.
TCAGTGTCGGTGGTGCTCAGGTAGTCGTGTGCTGCAGTTTCTTCAGAGTCGTAGTCGGTCTCGTCAGTTTCCCTGCTGGCTTTCAGGCGCTCATTTGGCTGCCATGCATCGCTTGGGTCGTCCGCGGCGTCGTTCTCTGTGTCCGAGTCTTCCCATAAATCTTCGTGTAATCTGTCTCCGGCGTCATCGTCGGCGGCGCTATCGTGTGTGTTCAGATGCTCCGTTGCGGGTGTGTCCACGTGTATAGCCGGAGTCACCTTGTTAGGCGTCTCGGCTTCAGTCGGGGGCGACTGTGGCGAAAAGTGGCGTGTAGCCTCGGCCGAATCGCTAGTCGGTTCGGCGCCATCTTGTACTGGCGCGGGCGGGTTGTCGCCGGAAGCTGTATTCGCTTCATCACCGGGCTCTGCCTTGAGTGCCTCGGTGTCTTCGAGGGGGGTGGTTTCTACCCAATTGTTGCGCGCATCAAAGACTTCCAGGCAGGCGCCACAGCGCACCAGGCCGCGCGCGGTGGCGAGCTGGGCTTCGGTAACCCGAAAACTGGTCTGGCAGTGGGGGCAGCGCGTGGCCCTGGCGGCCATGACAAACTCCTGCTGGTTTATTTTTGCACGGAGTTTACGTGATTACCCGGTGTAAGTGGAATTGCGAATACCAGAAATGCAGCACCAGTCGTCTTTTTCCACCACGCTCAGCTGGTCAAACCATTGCGCGTAGTGGTTGCGCAGGGTTTCTGCCTGCTCGCTGAGAATACCTGACAATGCCAGCCGTCCCCCGGGTTCGAGATAGGCGGACAGGCGCGGCGCCAGTTCCATCAGTGGGCCAGCGAGGATATTGGCGACCACGATATCGGCTTTGCCATCTTTGTCCGCCTTGTCTGGCAAATGACAGGTCAGGCGGTCTTCGCTTAGTGCATTGCGTTGCAGGTTGTCACGGGTGGCAATGAGTGCTTGCGGGTCATTGTCGATCGCGGTGACCCGTTTGGCGCCGAGCAGCAGCGCGGCAATGCCAAGAATGCCTGAGCCGCAGCCATAATCCACCACGTGGGTGTTGTCGAGGTTCTGGCTGTCCAGCCACTGCAGACAGAGAAAGGTAGTGGGGTGGGTGCCAGTACCAAAGGCGAGGCCGGGATCGAGTTTGAGATTGACCGCCGCCGGGTCAACCGGCTCTCGCCAGCTGGGGCATATCCAGAGTCGTTGGCCGCATTGAATGGGTTGGTAGTGGCTCATCCACTCACGTTCCCAGTCTTTGTCTTCCAGAATTTCTACCCGGTGGGGGGGCAGCGGTGCGGGGTAATTGCGCGTCAATGACTCAACCACGACGGCCATGTCGGTACCGGCATCAAACAAGCCTGTTACCCGGGTGCGATTCCAAACAGGGCGTTCATTCAGGCCGGGCTCATACAGCGGCTGGTCGGCGCTGTCCTCCATCGTGACCGCGGCTGCTCCCAATTCGAGGAGGGCGTCTTCGAGCGGTTCGGCGTTGTCGCGATCGGCGTCAAGCTTGAGCTGTAGCCAGGGCATTGAATGGCTCCGGTTGTAAAAGTGCGGGCGATTGTAACAGAGGGAGCGGGTCGTGGGAGCCAGCGGTGTCGGCGAAAATAGGTTCAAGCTATTTCGCCCAGGACGAAGGTTGTCCGGCTGGCTCCAGAAGGCGGGGGTTAGTCTTTCAGCTTTTTCTCCAGGTAGTGAATGCTTACGCCACCTTTGCGAAATTCCCCGTCGCGCACCAGATCCTTGTGCAGGTCTATATTGGTGCGAATGCCGTCTACGACCAGCTCTTCCAGCGCGTGCTGCATGCGGGCCAGCGCGATCTCCCGGGTTTCACCGTAGGTGATCACTTTGCCGATCATGGAGTCGTAGTAGGGAGGAACCGTGTAGCCGCTGTACAGGTGCGAATCAACTCGCACGCCAAAGCCGCCGGGGGCATGGTAGTGTTTTACCGTGCCGGGGCAGGGCATGAAGGTCTTCGGGTCTTCAGCGTTGATGCGGGCTTCAAAGGCGTGACCGCGAACAATCACATCCTCCTGTTTGATGCTGAGCTTTTCACCGGCGGCAATGCGCAGCTGCCACTTGATCAGGTCGATGCCGGTAATCATTTCGGTTACCGGGTGCTCCACCTGGATGCGGGTATTCATTTCAATAAAGAAGAAACCGCCGTCTTCGTAAAGAAACTCGAATGTGCCGGCGCCCCGATAGCCAATTTTGATGCAGGCATCTACGCAGGCCTGAGCGGTTTCGTTCAGCGCGTCGAGATCAATGCAGGGTGGCGGTGCTTCTTCAAGCACTTTCTGGTGGCGACGCTGCAGTGAGCAGTCGCGCCCGTTCAGATGAATAGCGTTTCCCTGGCCGTCGGCCAGCACCTGAATTTCGACGTGGCGAGGTTTCTCCAGAAATTTTTCAAGGTAGACGGTGCCGTCTCCGAAAGCGGCTTTGGCTTCCGATTGGGTGACAAACACGGCGTTGAGCAGTGCAGCTTCGCTGTGCACCACGCGCATGCCGCGACCACCCCCACCAGCGGCTGCCTTGATTATAACGGGGTAGCCAATCTTGCGGGCAATCTCGAGCGTGCGGTCGCCGTCTTCGGTCAGAGGGCCGTCGGAGCCCGGCACGGTGGGAACGCCGGCAGCTTTCATCGCTTTGATGGCTGAGACCTTGTCGCCCATCAGGCGAATTACGTCGGCTTTGGGGCCAATAAATATAAAGCCGCTGTTTTCTACTTGTTCAGCAAAGTCAGCGTTTTCGGCCAGAAATCCGTAGCCCGGGTGGATGGCTACCGCATCGGTCACTTCAGCGGCTGAAATAATGGCGGGCCCGTGCAGGTAACTTTCTGTTGAGGAGGGCGGTCCAATACAGACTGACTCGTCAGCCAGGCGCACGTGCATCAGGTCTTTGTCTGCCTGAGAGTGCACCGCAACGGTCTTTATGCCCATTTCCTTGCAGGCTCGCAGGATTCGCAGCGCGATTTCGCCGCGGTTGGCAATCACTACTTTTTTCAACATGTGTGGCGTCGTCCTGTTGTCGCGCGTGGTGGGCCTTAAACGATGGTGATCAGCGGTTGATCAAATTCCACCGGCTGGGCATTGTCCACGAGTATCGCTTCTACAACACCGGACTTGTCTGCCTCGATCTGGTTCATCATTTTCATGGCTTCGACAATGCAGATTACGTCGCCGGCTTTCACGTGTTGACCAATCTGGACAAATGCCGGTGAGCCGGGTGAAGGGGCGCTGTAATAGGTGCCAACCATGGGAGACTTGATAACGTGACCATTGGTCTTGGCTGGTGCGCTTTCCTCTTCGGCCGGCGTTGCTGCGGGCGCGGCGGCAGCGGGGGCAGGTGCTGGTGCGGGAGCCGGCGCCGCATATTGCGGGGCGTAGGCCATGGGTACGCCTGCGTTGCGGCTAATGCGGACAGACTCTTCGCCTTCTTTGATTTCAATCTCGTCGATGTTCGATTCTTCGAGAAGTTCGATCAGTTTTTTGACTTTACGAATATCCATATACGCTCTCTAAATAGAAGTAAGGATTATTGGGTTTTGGATTCGTCAAGGCGGGCAATGGCCGCCTCCAGTGCCAGTCGATAGCTCTGTGGTCCAAGACCACAGACCACGCCAACGGCGATGTCTGAAAAATAGGAGTGCGCGCGAAACGGCTCTCTAGCGTGAACGTTGCTCAGGTGCACTTCAATAAATGGAATGTCGGTTGCCAGCAGTGCGTCGCGCAGCGCAACACTTGTATGGGTGAAGGCTGCGGGGTTGAACAGGATGAAATTGATGCCTTCGTGACGGGCATCATGGATGCGTTCGATCAGTTCGTATTCGGCGTTGCTCTGTAGGTATTGCAGGTGGTGGCCTGCGGATTCGGCGGCGTCTTTAAGCGTCTGATTGATTTCATTCAGCGTGGTGGCACCATAAATGCCAGGCTCGCGGGTGCCCAGCAGGTTCAGGTTGGGGCCATGCAATACCAGAATTGATGCCATAGTCTTTAAAAACAGTAAGTTATCGTTAATTCTTTTGATTCTGCCTGAAACAAACCGGCTCGTCCACGCATGGGAGCCATTTTTTCACAATTTTGCGGTCAAATGCCAGCGTGTTTTAAGAAGATATTGTGAATTTCGACGATTTTATTGTTTTCGGTGTTAACACTGAGGCGCTGTTCAGAGCGTTTCGATCGCTCGCAAAACCAGCGATTCGGTGAGGATCTGCGGCAGTATTCGGGCGCGTTCCTCTCCGGGCACATAGAGCAGGTAAAGCGGAATGCCGTTGCGCTGGTAATCGTCCAGCAAGGCGGTAATGTGGGCGTCGTATCGTGTCCAGTCGGCAATCACATAGGCCACGTTCTTCTCGGCAAAGGCGCTGCGAACAGCATCGGTGTGCAGTGCTACACGCTCATTAACTTTGCAGGTGATACACCAGTCCGCGGTGATGTCGATAAATACGGGGCGGCCGGCGGCGCGCAACTCTGCGAGTGTGGCTGCACTGTAGGGGAGCGTGCCGTCGCTACGTTGTGCAGCTGTTTGCGCCTCGGGGGTGAGGGAGCGCGTTTGGTTGACCAGTGCGATGGCTGTAATCAGTGCCAGAACGGCGACAACAATGGCGACTTTGCCGCGCAGCCCAACGCACCAGATGGTGAGCCCCAGAGCGAGCCATGCCAGTAGTGTTAGCCCCATGCCGTTGACACCGGTTTGCCGGCCGATGACCCAGCACAACCAAATGGCGGTGGCCAGCAGCGGAAAGCTGAGGAACTGTTTCAGGTGTTCCATCCAGGGGCCTGATCGGGGCAGGGCTTTGAGCGCTCGGGGAAACAGTGTCAACAGGTACACGGGCAGTGCCATGCCAATGCCGAGAGCGGCAAAGACCAGTAGCGATACGAGAGTGGTCTGGGTCGCCGCAAAACCCAGTGCTGTTCCCATAAAGGGTGCGGTGCAGGGGGTTGCGACAACGGTGGCCAGCACTCCGGTAAAAAAACTGCCCACGTAGTCATTGCGCTGGCTGAGTGTCTGGCCGGGTGTCGCACCGATGAAACTGAATTCAAATGCGCCCAGCAGGTTTAACGAAAGCACAAAAAATACGCAGGAGAGCAGGGCCACGAACCAGGGCGTTTGTAGCTGAAATCCCCAGCCCACAGCAGCCCCCGCACTTTTAAGGCCGACCAGTACCAGCGCAACGACGAGAAAACTGATGATTACGCCGGCGCTGTAGATGGCGCCGTGAACGGGTGCTTTGCCCACTCCAGAGTTGGTGAAGCTCAGTACCTTGAGGCCCAATACCGGGAAAACGCAGGGCATCAGGTTGAGGATGATGCCACCGGCAAGGGCAAAGATCAGCATTAGCCACAGGCCACTGGCCTGTGCATTTTGCGGCAGCGCGGAACGGCTGCTGGCGGCAGTATTCCAGACCGATTCGGTGGTCGAATCGATCGGGCCGCCTTTGGAGATTTTGAAAAACCAGTCGTGCGGGGGGTAGCACAGGCCGGCGTCAGCACAGCCTTGGGCGGTCAGTTTCAACAGCAAGGTGCTGGCGTCGGGCAGTGGCTTCAGGGTGGCGTTGGCGAAGTTGTAGTAGACCGGCGTTGGGCCAAAGTACGGGTCGTCCTTGACGATGGCGTCGCCGTAGTCGAGGGTATGGCGGCTGTGGTCGCCGGCGGCAAACAGTTGGGTCGCAAACTGTTTTTGGTAAAGGTAGTAACCATCGGTGATTTGCCAATTGATTTGCAAGGCATTATCACCCGTTAGAGATAGCAGGGGCGCGTAGGCTTCGGTAACCGGTAAAAAGGTTGGTGCCTGCTGGGCAAAAGGATCGTCGTTATTCCACGGCGTATCCGTCTGGCTTGCCGATAGCGGAAAACTCGCAAATAAACTGCACAGAAGTAACGTGCGCAGTAGGGTAAACTGTTGATATAGACGCATCATGACTCTTTAAAAGTGCGTAAAATACAGCGTCGGGTAGCAAGCCCCAACGCAGCTCTGTCGGCATTGTAATGGATATCGCACGACAAGTTGCAGTCGCGGGTGCCACTGTGTGTTCTACTGGCCGGAGAGCCCATGTTTAAACGTGTATTGCTGTTTTTTCTGATATTGCCGGTATTGCCGGTGTCTGCGGTGGAATTTCATCAGGCCTATGTGCGCGGGTTGCCACCCACGCAGTCAGCCACCGCTGCATTTTTCCGCGTCAGTAACCCGGACGCTGAGGCCTGGACCCTGACCGCGGTATACTCGGATATTGCGGAGTCGGTAGAGATTCACGAACACGTGCACAGCGCCGGGATGATGCAAATGAGACAGCGCAAGAGCCTGACAGTTCCGGCTGGCGGCGAGGTAGTGTTCAAGCCGGGCGGCTTGCATCTGATGCTGATCGGGCTAAAACAACCTTTGCGGGAGGGGCAGGAGGTTGCGCTCTGTTTCGAGAATGACAAAGGTGATATTACCTCGGTAACGTTTCCCGTAGTGAGTGTGATAAACGAGCACCGTCACCATTGAGCGGTACCACCATCGAGCAGTACCACGAGAGTTGAGGAGAGTGGGTATGGTTAAAGGCAGGTTGGCAGAACGTTGGCAGATAATGCGTGAGGCCGCCGAAGACTGGATGGGGGGGCGGCAGACCTTCAAATGGCTGCTGACTGCTATTGTTGCGTATCTTCTTCTGGTGTTGGTTCTGGGCATATACTGGAGCCGGGAGCCGAGTGATATCGCACTCTATGATAGTGGTGACCGGCCCATGGTTGTCGGCACCGTGACCACAAATATGCTCATTGGGGTCAGTGAAGCTTTGCTTGATAAGCCGGGCGGTTTTCTCAGTAACGATATTACGCCGCCTGGTGTGCTGCTCGATAATATGCCGGCGTGGGAATATGGGGCCTTGATTCAGGTTCGCGATCTTACCCGTGCTATGCGTGAGAGCTTCAGTCGCTCGCAGTCTCAATCGACCGAAGATGTCGATCTTGCCAAGGCTGAGCCTCGGTTTAATTTTTCTAACAATAGCTGGGCCGTTCCAGCTTCTGAATCTGAGTATCGCGACGGCATCAAGTACCTGAAGCGCTATCGCGATCGGCTGGCGCGGGTAGATGACCCTCAGGCCCAGTTTTATGCGCGTGCTGACAATTTGCGCTACTGGCTGGCGAGTGTTGAGTCACGCTTGGGCAGTCTATCTCAGCGGCTCAGTGCAAGCGTTGGGCAGCGTCGCCTGAATACCGATTTGGCCAATGACCCTTCTGCGCGGCAGTCTACCGCGACTCCGTCGGAGATGATGATAAAAACACCGTGGCTGCAAATAGATGACATTTTTTATGAGGCGCGCGGAGGTTCCTGGGCGCTGATACAGTTTTTGCGTGCTATTGAGAAAGATTTTGCAGACGTGCTTGCCAATAAAAATGCGCGCGTGAGTCTGCAGCAGATTATCCGTGAGCTGGAGCAAACCCAGCAGCCCATGTACAGCCCGATGGTGCTTAATGGCAGCGGATTCGGCGTATTGGCAAACCACTCACTGGTGATGGCATCTTATATTTCCCGGGCCAATGCGGCCATTATTGATCTTCGTGAACTTTTGTCCAAAGGATGAATCATGCGTTTCAAGTTATTCAGTCTCGTCTCTCTCTCGCTGTTGCTGGGTGCCTGTGCACTGTCGCCGCAGCAGGTCACCATCAACCCGACCCTGGAGCCGTCGAAAAGTAATATCGGGGAAGGCCGAACCCTCTATCTTGAGGTGGTGGATAATCGAGGGAAGGAGGCCATTGGCAGTCGCGGAGGCCTCTATAAAGACACCAGCCTGATCACGCCGGCCAATGATCTGGCGGACGCGATTCTGGCGGCATCAACGCGCAAGTTTCGCGAGATGGGCTTTGTGGTGCAGACAATGCCGCTTGCCAGCGCCGACATACGTATAGTGGTAGAGACCCTAAGCTATCGCGATCCAGAAAAGTCCAGTGTGGGTTTCGAGGTTGAGCTAGAGAGCCTGTTGCGTGTTGAGGCAACCCAAAACGGTGACAGTTACACGGGGCGTTATCAGGTGAAAAACACCAAGACCTACGCCACAGTTCCTGGCAGGGATCGCAATGAAGAAATGATCAATGAGACTTTGTCAGCAGCGCTGCAAAGGCTGTTTAGTGATCCAAAGCTGCTGGCATTTACGTTGCGCTAGGCATAGTGCTTGGTTCCGATGAGGGCTTGGTTTGGCCCTCACCGGAAAGGCCTTAGGCCGTTGCCAACAGTTCGCCGTGCTTGGCCGCTGGCAGTCGTGGCCCGTAGTTGCTGACCACCTCGGCCGCCGAGATGCTGGCCAGTCGACCTGCGTCGGCAAAGTTCAAGCCATTGGTGATGCCGTAGAGGAATGCACCTGCAAACATGTCACCTGCGCCGTTGGTGTCGACGGCTGACACTGCGCGTGGTTCTATTTCAATCAGTTGTTCACCATCAAATACCAGTGCACCTTTGGCGCCGAGGGTAATGGCGAAGGTGCGAGCGACCTTCTTCAGTGCCGCCACCGCGTCATTAAGCGTGCTTGATTGAGCCCAGCCGAGGGCTTCATCTTGGTTGCAGAATATCATGTCGACACCGCCGCCCAGCATTTCCTGAAGGCCGTCGCGGAAAAACTCCACCATGCCTGGGTCTGAGAACGACAGGGCGGTTTTGACGCCGTTGGCCTGTGCCATTTCGCGCGCTTCTATGGCCGCGGCGCGCCCGGTAGGAGAGGTTACCAGGTAGCCCTCCATGTAAAGGTATTCCGAGTCTTTCAGGGCAGCATGATGCAGCTCGCTGGCCGACAGGGTTTCGCTGATGCCCAAATAAGTATTCATCGAACGCTCGGCATCAGGGGTAATCATTACCAAGCAGGTGCCCGTCACACCTTCAACACTTTTCTGGCTGTAATTGGCATCCACGCCTGCTGCGCGCAGGTCGTTCATGTAGAATTCACCCAGCGCGTCGTCGGCAACCTTGCAGGAATAAAAGGTTTTTGCGCCAAAATAGCTGGCGGCGATGATGGAATTTGCGGCAGAACCTCCGCTGGCCTGTTTGGCGTGAATCAGGTGACCTTCAAGGGTATTCAGAATCGTTTCCTGGCGTTCCCGGTCTACCAGGGTCATCACGCCCTTGTCGACTCCCAGCATGGTGAGATCCTGATCGCTAACTTCGATTTCGGTGTCGACCAGTGCCGCGCCAAGGCCGTAAACATGATATTTGCGCATGATGTTTTCGCTGTATTTTGTAAGAAAGCAGCATTATCCGGTTTGACCCGGGTTTTGCAATAATGCGCCTAAACCGAAAGCGACCTAACCCAATAGATTTGAGCTAATGGCAAAGAAGAGAAGTACCCGAAAAGCGACATCATCGCGCCGTTTTTTTCGTTGGCAGACCCTGTTCAAGCTGCTGGTAGTGGCGGCGGTGGTGGGGCTCGCCTTTGTTGTTTACTGCGATATTCAGGTGCGCAGCGCCTTTGGTGAGGTGAGCTGGCAGCAGCCAGCCAAGGTATATGCGCGGCCTCTGATACTGGCGCCAGGGGTCACGGTCGGTGCGAGTGACCTTGAATATGAGCTTGGCCTGCTGGGATACCAGGTCGATGCGGCATTGCGTTACCCCGGCTCTTACTACCGACAGAATAATACCCTGGCTATCCACTATCGCGAATTCGCGTTTCCAGAGCAGCGTCGCCCGGCGGGGAGTGTGCTAATTCACTTCTCGCCAAGAGGGTTCGTGCAGCGGGTGGAGTCGATGTCGGGACGTCAGCTGGAAGAAGCGGTACTCGAGCCCACCGTCATCGGTGGTATCTATCCGAACCTGCACGAGGACCGCTTACTCATCCGGCTGGAAGATACGCCGCGGATGTTGCTTGAAGTACTGCTTCAGGTTGAAGACAAAGATTTTTACCAGCATTTTGGTATTTCACCGCGCAGTATTGCTCGGGCACTGCTGGCCAACCTGAAAGCTGGTCGCACCGTTCAGGGCGGGAGCACCATCACCCAGCAGCTGGTCAAAAACGTGCTGTTAACCCGTGAGCGAAGCCTGTGGCGGAAGTTTCAGGAAATGATCATGTCGGTGTTGCTGGAGCTGCACTACAGCAAGGATGACATACTAGAAGCTTATATCAATCAGGTGTATCTCGGTCAGGAAGGTTCCCGCGCGATTCACGGTTTTGCCCTCGCTGCGCGGCACTATTTCAATAAGCCGCTAGACGAGCTGAATTTGCCGCAGACTGCGATGTTGGTGGGGTTGGTAAAAGGACCGTCGTACTATGACCCGTGGCGGCACGGTGATCGTGCCCGGGCCCGGCGTAATTTGGTACTGGCGGAATTGGCTGAGCAGGCATGGTTAACCCCAGCTCAACTGGCGTCACTGGAGCGAGAGCCACTGGGCCTGGCGAAAAGCAGTGCGGTTGCCGGTGTGTTTCCCGCCTATGTGGATCTGGTGCGCCGCCAGCTGCGGCGTGACTACCAAAACAGCGACCTGCAAACCCAAGGGTTGCGGGTTTTTACGCCTTTCGACCCGATCGTACAGCGTCATGCGGAGCGGGCACTTACTCAAACACTGGAAGGTCTGGGTAAAAACTATTCGGAAGTGCAGGGCGCGGTGGCGGTAACCTCGGTGACAAACGCCGACGTGGTGGCATTGGTTGGTGGTCGGCGGCCGCGTTTTGCCGGTTTTAATCGTGCGCTGGATGCTCTGCGCCCCATCGGATCGCTGATCAAACCCGCGATTTATCTGGCGGCTTTGCAGCAACCTCAGAAATTCACCTTAGCCAGCTTTGTTGACGACAGCCCAATTGCGCTGCGCAACCCGGATGGCAGTTTGTGGCAACCCAGTAACTTTGACAATGAGGTGCATGGCCGGGTCATGCTGCACGAGGCGCTGTCACGTTCCTATAACCTTGCAGCGGCAAGCTTGGGCTTGGAGCTGGGGGTGGGTCAGGTAGTGGCGACGCTGAAATCGCTGGGGGTGCACCGGCCAGTGCCCGAGGTGCCCGCCTTGCTGTTGGGCGCCGCTGAGCTGTCACCGATCGAGGTCAATGCGATGTATCAGACTATTGCCTCGGGCGGCCGGGCGCAGGCGATGCGTGCCATATACGCGGTGACTGATCCTAAGGGGCACCTGCTGGCGCGCTACCCACAGAAGCCACAGCGTGCGGTGGACGAAGCAGCGGTACACCTGCTGCAATATGCTTTGATTGAAACGGTGCGTGAGGGCACGGGTCGTTCTGTATATCAGGTGTTGGATCCGGATTTTCGCGTGGCGGGTAAAACCGGCACCAGTAATGATTTCCGCGATTCCTGGTTTGCCGGGTTTTCGGGAGACTACGTGGCAACAGTGTGGCTGGGGCATGACGACAATAAACCCTCGGGGTTGACGGGCGCTAGCGGTGCGCTCAAAGTCTGGCGCAACTTTATGGCCAATGCGAGTCATGAGCCAATGGTTTTTCAGCCGGTAGAAGGTGTCTCCTACCGCTGGATAGATCCGGAAAATGGCAAAGGCAGTCACGCCTGGTGTGAAGGGGCGCGACAAATGCCTTTTATTGGTGGCAGTTGGCCAACCGTTGAATCACCGCGCTGTGTGCGCACCTTACCTGATCTCTGGCAGTGGTTTCGTAATGTCTTCGAATAACACAAATTTCGGTTCGCTTTTGGCTATCCAAGAGAGGCTGGCGCAATTTCGTCCGCGCAAGCGTTGGTGGCGGCGCTGGGTAAAGCGCTCGGCGGTGGCCTTGTTGGTGCGCGATGGCAAGATGGGCCCTGAAGTGTTGATGATCAAGCGCGCTGACCGCGAGGGTGACCGCTGGTCTGGTCACATGGGGTTTCCGGGCGGACGTATGGAAACCGATGATGACCACAGCAAGGAAACGGCCGAGCGAGAAACCCGGGAAGAAATCGGGGTCGATCCGGAAAACTTTGGTCGTTGCATTGGCCGCTTGTCCGATATCGCCACCAGCCCCCACAGTGGCTACCGACCAATGGTGATTACCCCATATGTTTATACGGTTAAGCGACTGCCAGAGCCTAAACCCAATCATGAAGTGGCTGAGGTGATCTGGGTGCCGCTGGCCTTTCTGGCCGATCACAATAATCGTACCGAAATGACCTGGCGACGCGGCCGGATGGCCATGCGCCTGCCCTGTTATCACTACCGGGAAAGGCAAATCTGGGGGTTGTCGTTAATGATGCTGGATGAGTTACTCGGTCTCCTGCAGTGACTCCAGCTTTTCCTCCAGCAGCTCTTCCCGGATTTGCTGGCGCAGAAATACGCGGGTGTCTGTGAGCAGTTCCTGCTTGTCTTCCGACGGTTTGGCGGCTTCGGCCAGCAAAGTTTTGTCCGCACGGCCGTCAATGAAGGCCTTTATCAGCTTCAAGCTCACTGGCGATTTCTTTTTGTCGAGATAGAGCCAGCGGCGGGAATCATCCACGTTACCACTGAGGTAGCCATTGTGGTGTTTGAGCCAGTAGACGCCGCAGCGGCTCAAGGTATAGTCGCCTTTTCGGCCGAAGCTGTAGTTTGGCGTGCTGGGGTTAAAACCCCAGTCCGGAATTTCCTCTATGGACTCCAGCACCATCAGCCACTGACTGCCATCTTCGAATTCTTTTACATCCGCCCGGCACAAATTGCCGATAGCGCCCCAGATGCGAATCTGCTCCTGAAATAATTTGCCTTGCAGTACGTCGGAAACTGCTAGATCCATGGAATTACCGCTGTGCTGGGTAACGGTGCCCAGTACGATGGTTTTTCCAGTTAAATCAAGTTGGGTGAAGTTGCCTTCCCAGATGCAGCGACAAGCATGGCTGTGAGTTGCCAGTATCAGCAGTACAAAAGATGTAAGAAATCGAAGTGCCGCCATGAATCACCTTTTACCAAGCGGCCAAAGACTACTTTAAAGGCAGGCGGCAGCTCAAGCCCCGGGTGTCGAAAAGCCAGACATAAAAAAAGCCCGGCTTGTGCCGGGCTCTGGTGACTGTCGAAATTGCTTACAGGTCGACGACGACACCGATAAACGCGCCATCTACTGTCATGTTGAACTCTTCGTCATCATCACCTTCCAGGTCCAGTACAAAGCTGCGCATTCCCAGCTCAAGGCCAACGATGCCCATGATTTCGTAGCCGAGACCAATTTTGGTGTCGATCAGTGAATTGCCGCTGTAGCCGATGCCGTGAAGTTCACCAGACGCGTAGAGGCCCGGCAAAAAGGGCAATGATACCCGTGCATTGGCGTAGAGCAGGGGCAGCGTGCCTTCGATTTCGGAGGACGCTGATTTCTGACCATCAGAGATAGTGGCTTCGCCGTCAAATTTGCGCGCGGTGAGGCCGACATCCAGCGATACGAAGTTATCCAGAATCTCGTAATACAGGGTGGCATCGACATGGCTCAGATCGATATCGGACGTCACTTGCTGGCCCTGAGTATAGGTCTGCCCTTCATAGTTGAAGGTGCGAGATACAGTGCCGGTTTCTTTAACTTCGATGCCGGTGCTGCCGATGCGGATGTTGGGCAGAACGGGAATCGGGTGCTCCAGGGCAACGAAAAAGACGTTGGCGCTGTCATCGTCAAAATTCAGGTCATCTTCCAGGTCAATCTCATCACTGCCTGTTTGTTCAGATCTCAGGTCTCCAGAAAAATTCTGGCTCCAGTTGTAAACGCCAGCCGTGACACCGAGGATGTCGGCTGATGCAGAGAAGGGCAGGGCAAGCGCCAGTGCGGCGAGCAGTTTCTTATTCACGTTATGTATCCTCAATTATGGAGCGTTATGGAGCGAGTTTATTCAAAAAAAATGACATTTCCTAGCGTCGCGCGCTATTTTTGGGCATTAACCTATGCCTGCGTGTTTAGCAGCATGGCCGCTTCTTTGGCGAAGTAGGTCAGAATTCCATCGGCGCCGGCGCGTTTGAAGGCCAGCAGGGATTCCATAATCACGGCATCGCGATCCAGCCAGCCCTTCTCAAATGCAGCGCAATGCATGGCGTATTCCCCGCTCACCTGATAGGCGTAGGTGGGGGCGGCTAGCTCATCTTTGACTCTGCGCACAATGTCCAAGTAGGGCATGCCGGGTTTTACCATGATCATGTCCGCGCCTTCCTGAAGATCCAGTGCACATTCATGCAAGGCTTCATCGCCGTTGGCGGGATCCATCTGGTAGCTGTATTTGTTGCCTTTGCCAAGGTTGCCGGCAGAGCCCACTGCATCGCGGAAAGGCCCGTAGTAGCTGGAGGCGTATTTAGCGGAATAGGCGAGAATACGGGTGTTGACATGGCCCGCTGCTTCCAGTGCCTGACGGATATCGCCGATGCGCCCATCCATCATGTCCGACGGCGCGACCACGTCGGCGCCGGCGTTGGCATGGGACAAAGCCTGTTTTACCAGTGTATCGACAGTGCGGTCGTTCAGAACGTAGCCCTTATCGTCGATGATGCCGTCCTGCCCATGGGTGGTGTAGGGGTCGAGCGCGACATCGGTGATAACGCCGAGCTCCGGAAACCTGTCCTTTAGTGCACTGACGCAGCGCTGGACCAGACCGTTGCTGTTGTAGGCCTCTTCGGCGAGTTCGGATTTCCCGGCCGCGTCGACTACCGGGAACAGCGCAATGGCCGGGATACCCAGTTCAATCAGGGTTTTTGCTTCCTGCAGTAGCAGGTCGACGCTCAGTCGTTCGATGCCCGGCATAGAGGCAATGGCCTCGCGCTGGTTTTTACCGTCCAGCACAAACATGGGGTAAATCAGATCGTCAGTGCTCAAGTGGTTTTCGCGCATCAGGCGACGCGAAAAGGTATCGGCGCGCATGCGGCGCATTCTGGTGTTGGGAAAAGGGCCGCGGCTTAGGTTGGTCATGAGTGAGTCCCGTCTCAGAGCGTTTTAAAGACGCGCTCAGCAGCGTCTATGGTGGCGTCGATATCGGCATCGGTGTGCGCCGCAGACAAAAAGCCTGCCTCATAACTGGCCGGAGCCAGATAAACACCTTCATTCAGCATGCCGTGAAAAAATCGGTTAAAGCGTTCGGTGTCGCAGGCCATCACCTGCTGATAGTTAGTGATCGCTTCCTCGTCGGTGAAGAATACACCGAACATGGTGCCGACATGATTACTGGTCATGGCAATGCCGGCAGCCTGTGCGCGGTCGCGCAACCCCTGAATCAGTCGGTCGGTACGTGCAAACAGGGGTTCGTAAAACCCCGGCTGCTGAATGGCCTTGAGCATGGTAAGTCCTGCGGCCATCGCCAGCGGGTTGCCGGACAATGTGCCGGCCTGATAAACGGGGCCGGCGGGGGCGAGCTGTTGCATGATATCTTCGCGGCCACCAAAGGCCGCTACAGGCATGCCGCCGCCCATGACTTTGCCCAGTGTGGTGATATCGGCGGTGACACCATAATGACCCTGAGCGCCGCCGGTGCCCAAGCGAAAACCGGTCATCACTTCGTCTATGATCAGCAGGGCGCCACTGTTATCGCACTGCGTGCGCAAACATTCTAAAAAGCCGGGTACTGGTGGTACGCAGTTCATATTGCCTGCGACAGGCTCCACGATCACGCAGGCGACCTGGTTTCCGATTTCCGCAAACGCCTGCTCTACACCGGCAATGTCGTTATAGGTAAGCGTGATGGTGTGATCCGCCAACGATTTTGGCACACCGGGTGAACTGGGTACGCCGAAAGTCAGCGCGCCGGAGCCGGCCTTGATCAACAGTGAATCCGAGTGGCCGTGATAACAGCCCTCAAACTTGATGATCTTGTCGCGCCCGGTTGCGCCGCGCGCCAGGCGGATGGCACTCATGGTTGCTTCGGTACCGGAATTCACCATGCGCACCTGATCCATACCGGGCACCAGCTGGCACAGGGTTTCTGCCAGTTCGGTTTCAACGGCGGTGGGTGCGCCAAAACTGAGACCCTTTTCGAGGGCTTCTTTTACCGCCTCTATAACCTCGGGGTGAGCGTGGCCCAGTAGCATGGGGCCCCAAGACAGCACGTAATCGATATAGCGTTTGCCGTCGACATCGTAGAGGTATGCTCCCTTGGCGTGGTCGATGAACACCGGGGTGCCACCGACGGCTTTAAAAGCCCGAACGGGTGAGTTTACGCCACCGGGGATACGTTGTTTGGCTGCCTCGAAAAGCTTCTCTGAACCTTGCATATTTCTCTCACTTCTTTGCGTGGGCGCATTATCGCTGATTGGTGGCGACTTTTCAGGTGCAGAATTATAACGGGCGAACCACAACCAGAATGACTGCGCCAAATAAGACAAACACCGGAGCTTCATTAAACCAGCGATAGAACACATGGCTGCGAACATTTGCGTCGGTGAGGAATCGTTTAACGAGCACGCCACAGTAAAGGTGATAGCCTATCAGTGCCAGCACCAATATCAGCTTGATCTGCATCCAGGTCTGCGAAAGATAGTACTGCCAGTTCTGGGACAGCAGTGCCAGCCCGAGAACAATCGTTAGCACCGCAAATGGGCTGATAAATCGATACAGTTTTCGTTCCATGATTTTCAGGTGGTCGCGGGTGGCCGCATCTTCAGCCATGGCATGATAAACAAACAGGCGCGGCAGATAGAAGATGCCGGCGAACCAGCACACCATGGCGATGATGTGAAAAGCCTTTATCCAGAGCATTGGGTTTAAAACCTTATTGGCAGATTGTAGTGATCAGATAGCGCCTCGCGGGTAATAACCCCTTCGTCAGGCGGGCCTCGGCGCTGCCTTCGGGCGCTGACAAACAGGCTATCCAAACCTTCCTGGTTCATGGTTTCGAGTGCTTCCATCAGGGTGCCGTTGATCTCAAAGTTGGCGGCACGGCGACGGTTTTCCAGCACGGCGAGTAGATCAATGCCAGTGTCCGCTTCAGTGTCTTGCGTCTCGCTAAGCACGGGAAACCAGTGTTCCCGGTGCACGATAATACGCTGACCTTCGGCGTTGGTAATCACCAGCCAGCGCACTGGCTTTTCCAACAGTTTCTGTAGCTCATGACGGTCGGGTTTTTGTGAAACATGCTTGATATTGCGATCCATCACAGCGGCGGCACTGGTGCGCAGCAGCGTGAGCGTGAGCGGATTCGTGCGCACGGCCTGCTGCATGGCGAGCAGGGTAGTCTGGTGGGCTGATTGCAGCTTAAACAGTTCCCGGTGGACCAGTTGCGCGCTGATAACCGCGAGCATAGCCGGAAATATGATGTTCAGGTTGTGTGTCAGTTCGATGACCGCCAGCAGCGCAGCGAGCGGCGCATTGAGAATGGCGCCCATCAGCGCCGCCATTCCCATCAGCACATAAAAACTGTGATCCGGGGCGAGCGCGGGAACGGCGGCAGCGCCCAAAATGCCGAGTGCACCGCCGGCGAAGGCACCGACCAGTAGTGACGGACCGATAATGCCGATCGGCATTCCCATGCCGCAGGAGATGGCGGTTGCCACCAGCTTCAAAACCGTCAGTAGTAGCAGTAATTGCAGGGAGTAACTTCCATCCAGCGCGGCTTGCAGGCTGTCGTAACCGATGCCCAGTACCTGCGGGGCCAACAGTGCACAGACACCGGTAACAAGGCCCGCAATACCAAGTCGGAGCCAGATCGGTTTATTGAGCCAGGTCAAACAGCGCTTCTGGATAAGCACAAATAGTGCTGACAGTGTGCCGCCTATACAACCGAGCAGTGCGATAAACGGCAATTCCAGCAGCGAGGTCATGTTTACATTGGTGGCGGGCAGGAAAACCACCGCGCCGAAAACTGCCTGAGACAGCGTAGTGGCGGTCACTGCGGCCAGTATAACGGGAACAAAGCCCGCGACAGTATATTCCAGCATCACCACTTCCATCGCGAAGATGACGCCGGCAATGGGGGTGTTGAATGAGGCCGCAATGGCTGCCGCTGTTCCGCAAGCTGTCATCACCCGCAGACTGTTATTCGGTAATCGCAGCGCCGCACCGAACAGACTGCTGGCGGCAGAACCGATATGCACAGCGGGTCCTTCGCGCCCGCCCGATTGCCCGCTCAGCAGGGCGACAAGGCCTCCGGCAAACTGAGTAAACAGATTGGCAGGCGGCAGACGACCTCGACCATTGTGCAGGGCGGCGATAACGTGGGGGATGCCGGTAAAGCGATGCACCGGGCTGACAAAGTGAAGACATATCCCAAGCAGCAAGGCGCCGCCGAAAGGTAGCAACAAATGCCAGTGCCAGCTCAGGGCTTCAAAGTTTTCCGGCGATTGGTCGGGAAGCCACTGGGCGAGTGGCCATTCAAGTGCCAGGCGAAAGACAATCATCAACACAGCGGTAATGGCGCCGGACAGGATGCCGAGCAGCGCGTAGGGTAGCGCGGCTTCGGGGCTGGCCAGTCGGCGCCTGAAACGGCTGAGGGTGCCTTCGGTCACAAGGCTGGGCCTGAGTTAAAGTCTACTGGTGCCGTATTCTGCGTCATCCTGCCTTCGCGTGTGCCGGTCAAATCCAGTATTATAAAGGCCCTTCTCGCTGCGCGCCTAATAGCGTTGTTTGCGGGGTATTCAATCTCTAGTGAAAACGGGCAGGAATTTAAGCGTGTTAAAGGTTGGTATTGTAGGTGGCACGGGCTATACCGGGGCTGAGCTGTTGCGAATTTTGGTAGACCACCCTGATGCAGAAGTGACCATGATTACCTCGCGCGGTGAAGCTGGTCTGGCGGTGGACGAACTGTTTCCCAGCCTGCGCGGCCGCTTGGATCTGCGCTTTACCGAGCCAGATACCGAAAAGCTGGGTGCCTGCGATGTGGTGTTTTTCGCAACGCCGCACAATGTGGCGATGAACACCGTGCCTGACCTGTTGAAGACCGGCACACGAGTGATTGACCTGTCGGCTGATTTTCGTATTCGCGACGCTAAGCTCTGGAGCGAGTGGTATCACGAGGAACATGTCTGCCCTGAGCTGCTTTCAGAGGCGGTGTATGGCCTGCCCGAGGTCTTTGCTGATGAGCTGAAAACTGCTCGACTGGTGGCCTGCGCAGGTTGTTATCCCACGTCCATTCAGTTGGGCTACTGGCCGCTGCTTGAAGAAAAGCTGGTGCACACCGATGGCTTGATAGCCAGTGCAGCCTCCGGGGTGAGCGGCGCGGGGCGTCAGGCTAAGGTGGGGTTTCTGTTTGCCGAGGTTGCTGAAAACTTCAAGGCTTACGGCGTTTCCGGGCATCGACATTTGCCTGAAATCAACCAGTGCCTTGGTTGGGCAGCCGGCGAGCCAATTAACGTGATTTTTACTCCGCACCTGCTGCCGATGATTCGCGGTATTCACGCCACTCTGTATGCGAGACTGCGTGATCCGGCTGTCGCCCTGGATGAGCTGCAGTACCTTTATGAACAGCGCTACAAGGATTCGCCCTTTGTCGACGTAATGCCGCTGGGGAGTCATCCTGAAACTCGCAGCGTAAAAGGCAGTAATAAGTTGCGTATAGCTCTGCACCGCCCGCCCAACAGTGATCACGTTGTGGTGTTGGTGGCAGAGGACAATCTGGTGAAAGGGGCTTCCGGTCAGGCAATTCAATGCATGAACATTATGTTCGGGCTGGATGAAAGTGCCGGTCTGGGTGCGATATCAGTCTTTCCCTAGGCCGAAGCTAAAGCTGGTATACTTGACCAAATTGCTTGGGTATTTAACAATCGTCCCTGATGTGCGGGCGTTACGAGGAGTGGTATGTCATCTGTCGAGCAGTTTACCCCGACAGTCATCAATCTGACGGCGAGTGCGGTGGACAAGGTTCGCGCGCTCAAAAGTGAGGAAAATAACGGCGACCTGAAGCTCCGGGTGTTTGTTACCGGCGGCGGTTGTTCCGGTTTCCAATACGGCTTTACCTTTGACGAGCTGGTGGCCGACGATGATACGGTGGTTGAAGTGGAGGACGTCGCTGTGCTGATTGATCCGCTGAGTTACCAGTATCTGGTGGGTGCACAGGTTGACTATGAAGAAGGCCTGGAAGGTTCACGCTTTATGGTCAAAAACCCCAATGCGAGTACAACCTGTGGTTGTGGCTCGTCCTTTTCTATCTGATGCGCTTCATGTCGCGCTAGGGCGGGAACACCGCGCCTAGCGGTACCTCACGTGCCGCGCCTGTCACGCTCGGCAAATTCCCGCTTAAGCCCCTAAGTCTTCGATACGCTAACCAGGCGAACGCTAGGCCTTCCACGTGTTGGGGGTCTGCTCCCAGTGAAGCTGTGCTTGCAATCTGGGCCGGGTGTAGCAGTGATTCCAGTCTTTGCATCAGTGCGGTATTAAAGGCACCGCCCCCGCAAACGTAGATTTCGTTTGGGCCGGGTGACAGAGCCAGCAGCGGGCGGGCGATACTTTGCGCGGTGAGTTCGAGCAAGGTCGCCTGTACGTTTTCTGGAGCGATGTCTCTGTCGGTCTGATCGATGATCGCAATCAGTTGTTTCAGGTCGAAATCTTCGCGGCCTGTGCTTCGTGGGCCCTGTCGGTTCGCGAAGTAGGGATGTGACAGCAATTGATCCAGCAACGGGGCATCGACTTTGCCGCTGGCAGCAAATAGCCCTCGATCATCGAACGCCTGCCCGTTGTGCTGCTTGATCCAGCCGTCCATCAGCACATTGCCGGGGCCGGTGTCGAAACCGGTGCAGGGTCCGTTTACCGGCAACAGTGTCAGATTGGCCATGCCGCCGATATTGATAACCGCTCGATCGTGCGTGGGCGATGCGAAAACGGCGCGGTGAAACGCTGGGGCGAGTGGCGCGCCTTGACCGCCTTCGGCGATATCGCGGCGTCTGAAGTCGGCCACCACGCAGATGCCGGTGCGCGCCGCCAGTGTGTTCGGGTCGCCGATCTGTAGTGTAAAGGCAGTGCTGGCGGCCTGTTCAGGCGTTGGTGGCCGGTGCCGGATGGTTTGGCCGTGGCAGCCAATGGCTTCAATCTGGGGGGCATTCAGCGAGGCGGAGGCCAAAAGTTGTTTTACTGAGTCGGCGTAAAGTGTGGCCAGTGCCCGGTCTGCCCGCCCGAGCAGTTCAATCTCATTGTTGCCGGGTTGGCAGAGCTGGCGCAGCGTCGTTTGCAGCTCTGCCGGGAACGGCGTATTCAGGTGGTGAAGGTAGCGGGGCGCGCCATCGTCACCAATCTCACACAGCAGTGTGTCGACACCGTCCAGGCTGGTGCCGGACATGATGCCAATATAAAGCCCCATTAACCGGAGCCGACGGAAGATGTTGACGGACTGCGGTAGCCGGCCTGAACGGAATAGGTAGAAAGCTGCAGATGCATACCCTGTACCGAGTTTTTGAACATGGCCATTTCCGTTGCTGTAATCTTTCGGGCCTTGGGTAGCTTCTCAATAATGGTGCTCGGGTTGCGGTGTACCCCGTTCAGCAGAAATTCGTAGTGCAGGTGCGGGCCGGTGGCAAATCCGGTAGACCCAACCCAGCCTATGGTCTGCCGTTGATCAACTCGGTCACCTTTTCGAACGGCTTTGCGATCCAGATGCAGGTATTTGGTAATGTACTGGGAGCCGTGCTGGATAATCACGTAATTGCCATTGGCCTTGGTGTATCCGGCTTCGATGATTCGGCCATCGCCAGCAGCGTAGACAGGTGTGCCGCGCGGTGCAGCATAGTCGATGCCACGGTGAGGGCGCACGGTCTTGAAAATCGGATGCAGGCGGTTTGGGTTAAAGGGTGAGGATATGCGGGAGAATTCGAGCGGCGCACGCAGAAAAGCCTTTTGCATACTCTCGCCGTTCAGTGAATAGTAGCCAGTTTTGCCCAGTGCATTTGTATAGCGGAAAGCTTGGTAGCTGCGTCCGCGGTTGACGTATTCGGCTGCCAGAATCTTGCCGGACTTGTAGCGCTGGCCGTCTATGTAGAGCTCTTCGTAGAGCACGATAAAGTGATCGCCGGCCCGCACGTCATAGATAAAGTCCATAACACCGCCAAAAATGTTGGCCAGCTCCATGATGAGGCCGTCTGGCATGTCCGCATCTTCGGCTGCTTTATAGAGTGAGGACGAAATGGTAGCGCTGGCGATGCGTGGACGTACTTCCGGTTCGCGAACCAGCTCGGTGGCGCTAAAGCCTTTGGCGGTGCGTTCGTAAACGAGGGAAGTCAGAGCATTCTGCTTGAGCTTCATGGCGAGCAATTGACCGTCCTGAATGTGGAAGGACAGCTGCTGTCCGGGCTTGATCCGGCTCAGGGGCTTCACTTCGGTGGTGCCGGTTATCAGTTCGTGTACGTCGCGGGCGGTTAGTCCGACGCGCTGGAATATATGGGACAGGCTATCACCGGGTTGAACGGTAACATCATCCCAGGGAGTGATCGGTGCTAGCGGCTCCTGTTCGATGTCGACAATCACGCGATCTACGTCGGAAGGCGCAATTTCGAGCGAGAGCGGGATGGCGGTGCGTTTGGCCTCGGCCTGTTCGCCGGGCAAGAGCAGCAATAGTAAAACAACGGCGACAAAGGTCGACATGGCTGCTACCACCTGCTTTTTCGGAGGGTGGGGCAGATTTTGTCTGTTGTTGCGAGTTCCGAAATGCATCCGTCGGGCCTGCTGTTTTTTAAACATCACTATAACGCGTCGTTTTCAATTTGAAAATAGATTTAAATTTAGCAATATGAGTCACTTAGCGTGGTAACCTCTAATAAAGCATCAAACAATAGCTGCAAAGTGCCAACTTACCCCGCATCGCTTGCAATTCGGGGAGGGTGCTGTATTGTGCCAGCTCTTTTGCTTGGGGCTATAAGAATTTATCCGGAGTGTGATCGTGGTAAATAAAGATTTAATCGCGGATCTGCGCGCACGTGGGCTAATTGCGCAGATGAGCAGCGACGAGGAGCTGGAAAAGCACCTCAACGAAAGCCCCCGAACACTCTATTGCGGTTTCGACCCAACGGCCGATAGCCTGCATATCGGCTCGCTCGTGCCCCTACTCACCTTGAAACGTTTTCAGCTCGCTGGCCACAAGCCGCTGGCGCTGGTGGGCGGTGCGACCGGCTTGATTGGCGACCCCAGCTTTAAGGCTCAGGAACGCAAGCTCAATACGCCGGATGTGGTGGCGGGTTGGGTCAACAAAATTCGCGCTCAGGTCAGCCAGTTTATCGATTTTGATTGCGGTGAAAACTCCGCTGAAGTGGTCAATAATCTGGACTGGATCGGCAGTATCAATGTGTTGGACTTCCTGCGGGACGTCGGTAAGCACTTCGCCGTGAATGCGATGATACAGAAGGAGTCCGTCAAACAGCGGATCGAGCGTGAAGGTGAAGGTATCTCCTATACCGAATTTACCTACATGATTCTCCAATCATACGATTTTGCCGAGCTTAACCGCCGCAACGCCTGCACATTGCAGATCGGGGGCTCTGATCAATGGGGCAATATTACCGGTGGTATCGACCTGTCTCGCCGGTTGAATCGGGCACACGTATTCGGTCTAACCCTGCCTCTGGTGACTAAGGCAGACGGTACCAAATTTGGCAAAACAGAGGCTGGAACGATTTGGCTTGATCCTGCCAAAACCTCTCCCTATGCCTTTTATCAGTTCTGGCTAAACACTGCAGATGCAGATGTTTACAAATTCCTGCGTTACTTTACCTTCCTCTCACCGGCCGAGATCGATGAAATCGAGGCTGCAGACAAGGCTGCGCAAGGTCGACCTGAGGCTCAGGGGATTTTGGCGCGCGAGGTTACCGGGCTGGTTCACGGTGACGCGGGGCTCGCAGCAGCCCAGCGCATTACCGAGGCGCTTTTCAGTGGCAATGATGAAGCTTTGTCGGAGGACGATTACCAGCAGTTGCAGCTCGATGGCTTGCCGAGTTCAACACTGGATCGCACTACCCTGGCGGACATTCCATTGACGCAATTGCTGGCCGATGCGGGAATGGCGGCTTCCGGGAAGCAGGTAAAGGATGCGCTTGGGCGTAACGCGGTCGTCATTAATGGTGTGGCCGCTGGTGCTGCAGACATGATGAACTCTCCTGCCCTGTTTGCGTCTGAAAGTGCGCGTTTCGGACGCTTCTATCTGGTGAAGCTGGGCAAGAAAAAATACCACCTCTTTGTAGCCCCTGAGTGACTGTCGTAAAAACTTGCTGGTGAACGCTGCTGATCAAGAGGTCGTCAGCGGCGTTTGCAGGTTTTTGCGGAGCCATTCACCAAAGGCTTCTTCCGGCAGCGGTTTGCTGAACAGGTAACCTTGAAAATACTGGCAGCCCAGTGCGCAAAGCGCGCTGAGCTGAGTACGGTCTTCAATGCCTTCAGCGACAACCGTCATATCCAATACCGTGCCGATGTTGATGATCCCCTCCACCAATTGCTGCCCTCGGGTGCTGTCGAGGTTGTCTACAAACTGTTTGTCTATCTTGAGTACGTCCAGCGGCAGATCTTGCAGGTAGGCGAGTGACGAGTAGCCGGTACCAAAGTCATCCACGGCAATACTGACACCAAGCTCCCGTATAGCTTGCAGCTGCTTTCGGGCAGTGACTAGCGAATCTACCAGTGCGGATTCCGTCAGTTCGATTTCCATCTGGGGGGCGGGGATGGCGGTCGCCTGAAGGGCGCTTTGCAGCGTAGATGGCAGCGTTTCCTCGCGCAGTTGCCAGGGGCTGACATTGACAGATAGTCGCCCTGGAAGGTGAGTGTTCTGCTCGCGCAGTCGTCCAAGGAAGGCGCAGGCCTCATTAATTACCCAGGCGCCAAGTTTTGGCATAAAGCCGGAGCGTTCCGCCAGTGGAATAAAGATGGCTGGCGAGATGAGGCCCTGGTTGCCGTGGTGCCAGCGCAACAGCGCTTCGGCCCCGCAGCATTGTCCATTGGCGTCCACCTTCGGTTGGTAGTGCAGCGAGAACTCATTATTTTCCAAGGCTGATGGTAGGGCATCCTCGAGATCACGATCGCGCTGGATCTGCTCCTCGAGCAGGTCATCGAAAAACACGGCCTGGTTGCTGCCTTTGCGGATGGCTTCTTGCATGGCTAGATAGCCGCGGTAGAGAGCATTCTCCGCTGAGTCTGGCAGGCTTACATCAATGATGCCGAGTTGGAAGGTGAGATTGACTGGCTGGCTGCCAACAAAATAGGCTCGGGTGAGCTCTTCATTGATGTTCTGTTGCTTTGATTTTAGGTGCTTTTCTTCCAGTCTATGTCGGATAACGCAGAACGTGCTGTCCTGCAGTCTGGCGAGCGTGTCGGTCGGTTGCAGCGTATTGCGGATCCGATCAGCAAGCTGGCGGATCAGATCGTCAGCGTTTGCGTTGCCGAACGTTCGGCGAATCGCATGGAACTCATTGACATGTAGCATGATTAACACGCGGGCTTCCTGCCGTGTAGTCAAAATGCTGGACAATTGTTCGCGGAGCCAGAGCTCATTGGGTAGGCCTGTGATGCTGTCGTAGTAGGCGCGGGTTTTTAATTCCTCTTCCTGCTTCCTTAGCAGGCGCATCGCATTATGGTGTTCTCGCCCGAAGCAAATGGAGATCACGATGAGTAGCCAGATCAGAGGTAGCCCAGCTGGTAATGAATTGGTGGAAAGCTCGAGACTGAGGATCCGGTTGAGCAGGTAAATGGCCTGGATTGCCAGATAGCTTGCCAGCCACATCGCGTTGAGACGTTGACCATTTCGGTAGATAAGAAAGGTGCAATAGAAGCAAAAGGCGTAACTGAGCAACACTGCGCCATTAAACAGTCGGCTTGAATGCTCCCCGAGCGCCTGGTAGGCCGTAACGTCCTGAAAAAATATCGTTGTCGTCCCAGTGATAGTGACATTGGAGGTAAAATAGTGTGGCGGTGCTAATAGGGCGGCGGCAGTGAGCGCTATCATGCCCAGTGTATAGACTGCGTATGCGTACTGGATTGAACGCTTTTTCAGGAGAAGCGACATATGCCCCAGTAACCAAGTAAAGGCCACGACGTGACTGAGTCCGGAAAAGGTTTGCCAGCGCGCGGCCAGTGCGGCCTGTTCGAGGGTTTTAGCGCTATACCAAGCCGATGTTGCGAATAGGAAACAGGCTATAAAGACACTTACGAAGGCGTAGCTCCGAAATATGTGCACGTTTTTGCTGAGGTTTCCCAGCCACAATGCTTGAATGGCGGCAAATACCGCAATCGCGCCGGCGGCGTTTAGAAGCGAAATCATTCCATCCTGCTATCTATAGAATCTGTATTCGTAAGCATAGGCGATGCTGTTGGTTTCTGGCATACCGCAGGGTGCGCTAAACGGCGTTGACCGGCGCCGATCATAGTCTAGAATTGTGATGGGGCGCGGGCTGCAGGCCTAGTGTGGTTATCGGCATGACCTGGTTTCTGTGTCGTAGTGTTGATCAAACTTTAACCGACTGAAATTCTTTTAGATTTTTTGAAAAAAGTACTTGCAGTAAAGGCTGATGTATTTATAATGCGCACCTCGCTTGGGGAGACACACCTTAAGCGACTTCGAAAGCCCTAGCGGCTTCGAGTTATTTAACAAATCGAGATTAAGTAATTTGTGTGGGCACTTGTGTGGTGATGTGACGACAATCATATCAGATACAAGTGACTCGTAAATTCATGAATTTGAATACGAT